>JALEGO010000134.1 GCA_022763165.1 Flavobacteriales bacterium | reverse complement strand
TGAGCATATGTTCCCCCCTCCGGGTTAAAGTAATTTCTTCAGCTGTGGTGCACTCTCTATATGTTTTTTAGTTACAGTAAACCGGTACAAAATGATTTCATTTGGTCAATGAGCTAAAGAGCCCCAAAGGCAAATAAGATCATTCGTTTGAAATTATCAGTATATCGATAGCCCCTTGCGGCTCTTTTGATAAACTGGATTTTCGAGTTCATTCCTTCGAGTAACCCATTGGTGAGTTTGGGTTCGACGAAGTTAATGATACCCTGAAAATGCTTGTAAATGGATTTGCAAAGGCGGTCCATATTGAATAAATCCTTGGTTCGGCCTACCCAATAAGACAAGAAAGCAGCAGCCTCTTGGCAATTGGGCTGTATCCATAGTTGGTCAAGCTCTTCTATGTGATAAGCTAACAGCTGCTTATCGACTTTTTTTGACTTCTATAGTGGTTTAAAATACCGATTGATAAGTTGAACTACATGGAAGCGGTCAAAAGTCATTCGAGCATCTGAAAAATGAGTCTTCACTCCTGAGATAAAAGCAGGGGACATATCTATTGAAAACTTTTCAACCGTATCAACGGGCTTACCCGAAAGACGGAGTTGATTGACGTATTCGGTAACAGCTTCAGATGACCGGCCATCCTGAATATCAAGGATTTGTCCATTTTCTAAATTGACAAATAGGCTGATGTAGGTATGCGCTTTCTTGGTAGAAGTTTCATCAAGCCCAACTTTTTGAGCTACTTGAGCTTCTCGTTGTTCGTATCTGTCCAGCGTGTAATTATCATAGATAGTACGGACTCGTTGAGGGTAAATATTGAAAAAGGCAGCGGTTGTTTTCTTGCAATTCGTTAAGCGGAGCAATGCTAAGACCTCTTGTTCAAATAGCAGCGTAAAACCACTTCCTTTACGAGCCCAGGGAACATCAATCACTACTGTTTTCCCGGTTCGGCTATCTTTGAAAACAGGTAAATCGGCTTTAATATAACAGGGATACTGAAACAAACTCAGGTGCTGCCAGCATTTTTCATAAGAGGAATGCTTCGTATGAAATTTGCTTGGTCGATAGGAGCTATCGATTTCAATCGTGAACGTGATGCTAGATGTCTTTTCATCTTGCACTTGCCGGTCTACGCTAGCCAAATTAAAAGGATATTCAAGACCTAGCGATTCGATAAATAGTGTTTGTAACTGATCCATCTTTTGAGAATAAAGTTCTTGCACTTACATTTCTTAACCAAATGGATTCACTTTGAACCACATTTTGACTTAACTTCAGATATATTGCAAATTCAACTGCGAGAATTTTTTGTTTCAAAAAAACAGCCATCAAGTGTAAACTACATTGAATCAATCATAACTAAAAAACTTGAATTAGCGCAACAAACATGAAACATATATTCTGTGTTCATTCCCCAATTACTTATTTACTTGCTACCCTAATAATAAACAGCAAAAAGTTAAGTAATAATGATGTTATATTACTAGTAAAAAAGATTAAACTAGATTTTGGTAACATTCAAAGCTTCATGGCTTTTGAAAGTACAGCCAGAAGTGTTTTAAAAAAAATTATATATCTAAATGAGCCGAGAGCTTTCGATAATTATATAACTTCAATCACACAGAAAGAAAAGTTCACAGCTTATGTTCCTTTAATGGATGTTTACCATCGCCTTCTGGTGACACATAGCAATTGTGTTAATTTCAATTTTATTGAGGAAGGGATGATGAGTTATCGCAAATCAACCCAACTTAACCATCTATATCGCAACTATAAGTTTAGTCTCCGGCATTCCATTCTTAATAATCCAAGAGAGGTTAAGAAGTCTATCATTTATATCTTAAGAGGTTGGACTCTAAGGATATTAGAGATGCCATTCACTTACGAGGCCTATGCCCATTTAAAAGGAGTTGAATTTTACAGTATTTCACCTGAGGCGTATCCCATAGCGAGTATGGAAAAAAAAATCGTATTGCCATTAAAATCTTCCCCTACTATGAATGCTTTAGCAAAAGGGATTCTATTAACAGAGCCTAGCCTAATTTGGCTTGAAGATAATTACGCTGAAAACAATGGAATAGCAATCAAGGTTTATGAAAAAGCTATTGAACAAAGCCTGTCACGCGTGAAAAAGAAATTTCCTCAACACCAAATATATCTTAAGTTACGCCCAAGTACAACAATAAAAGATAGTCCTGTTGCTCGTATTCTTGACAGCAAAAATATCTCTTTTCTAAAAATAGACGATGACGTAGTTCTTGAAGCCTTAATGGCTATAAATAAAAACTTAACTTTTATAGGAAATGTATCCTCAGCTTTATTTTATGCTAAGCAAATGGGGCATAGCAGTTGGTCTATTTATGATTTTTTTGATATTCATTCTAATCGTACATTCAATGATTTTCCGCTATACTGGAATAATGTGCAAAAGCTTTAACTATTTAAAATATGAATGTTATTAACCGGATTCACAATAAGCTATTACAAACTATTTTACCTGATGCCGACTACTTGAGTTATCGCTTTGAAAAGCGTATGAACAGGAAGCTAGATTTAAACACCCCAGTTTCCTTTAATGAAAAAATCCAATGGTTGAAATTAAATGGTTTCAAACCAGAAATGACCTCTCTAGCTGATAAAGTGGCTGTTAAAGACTATGTTGGAAATATACTAAGCAATAAAAACCTAATCCCTACACTAG
>JALEGO010000133.1 GCA_022763165.1 Flavobacteriales bacterium | reverse complement strand
ACTTTTATCCATGGTTAGTTTCTCAATTACCTTTTCATCAGTAGAGTCCGTTACTATAGCATTGTTTACTAAAATTTGATTTGTACCGCTACTTGACCAAATCGTATTACCATTGGTTGTTACTCTATTCAAAAAGTAATCAATTTGATTGGGTAGCGCGCTGTATTCTTGTATGCTACTGTTTCCATTGAAGTTGCCATTAGCATTAAGACCTAAATCTGTATATGCCATATCTTTAAAAGCTCCTGTCATGTAGACATCTTGATTATCTGGGTCTATAATAATGTCCTTTGCCAAGATATCGTTTTGACTCTTAAGGTATTTATACCATAGGAATGCGTGATTGGACGAAAATTTTACGAGAAAAACTTTTTTCTTGCCTGGTCCTGTGGAATTAGCCTGCAGATTAACACTACCAAAATCAATTTCATCTATAAACTCTCCAAGAACATAATATGAGCCATCAGTTTGATCTGTTTCAAGATCTACAAAGTTGATTTCATTTGGACTTGTTATTGAATGATAATTCTGATATTGAGGAAAAGCCGATGAAGCTCGCTGTTGGGCCATTAAACTTCCGACCAAAATAGTTAATGATATGAGTAAGATTTGCTTCACAAATATGAGTATTTAGAATGGTTAAAGTCTGTTGAAACAGTGCTCTTGGAAAAAGTATACGGTAGATAAACTAAAAAGTTACCTTTTTCCGTATTTAAAAATTACAAACGCGGAGGTGAAAAACATAACGAGGCTATATATAGCCGGGGGAATAGACATCGCAGAATTGGCTAAAAGCGTAGCGGCAATGAAGATTGCCGTTGTGCCATTCTGGACACCTGTTTCAAGAGAAATAGTGATAGACTGAGGTAGATTTAATTTAAAAACTTTGGACGTAAAAAAACCAAAAACCATAGTCAGAACGTTCAAAGTGAATGTTGATAATACAATAATTGTAATAAAGTCATTCGTGAAAACCTCTTTGTTTTTGGCTATTGCTCCAGCGATAATAATAACCAGGAATATGGTAGATGCAATTTTCACTGGTCGTTCCATTTTATCCGCAAAAGACAGACTTTTTGAACGTATGATCATGCCAATGGAAATAGGTAGAAGAGTTATACCAAAAATTGTGGCCATAGTTTTTGCAATAGGCAATTGAATCTGCTGACCACTGGCCATGAAATAATCCAAACCAAAGTTTATTATGAACGGAACAGTGAAAATAGTAACTAGGGAACTAATAGCAGTCAGTGTAACAGAGAGAGCAGTGTCACCTTTTGATAGATGACTTAATAGATTTGAAGTGACACCTCCCGGGCAAGCAACTAAAATCATAATTCCAACGGCAAATTCTTGCTCCAATTGAAATCCTTTTGCTATCAAAAATCCAAAAAATGGAAGTATCAAAAGTTGATTAACAAGCCCTATAGCAACGGCCTTGGGAAATTTAACCACTCTTTTGAAATCATCTATAGTCAATGATAAACCCATGCCAAGCATAATAATAGCAAGAGCAAGTGGTAGGAAAACATCTGTTATCAAATCAGATTCCATGCGTCCAAGTTAATATTTTTTGAAGATATCAATTTCAAGAAATAACCGAATTTGTTAATTTTTTTATCATGTTTAAATGAGAATTTAATTTCGGTATAACTAACTTTACAGAAAGTTCTTTAAAATATTCCCATACAGGCTTAGTATACAAAACTGAACATTATATACGCTATTGAGACAATGGTGTGGCTAGAGCAGGCCCAATTCCTTTTGGAATTCTTTCGGGACAGGGGATCCTCGATCCGCATTCATTAATCTAAAACTTGTGCTTTATGCAGTTTTGGTCTCCCTGTATGGGTTTTTTATTACTATGGATAGGGAAGAAATAGCTTTAAATTTTAAAAATCTCCAGGTTGACATTATTAGTGGTCTTGAAGAATTGGATGGTCTCGGCAAGTTTGAGTTAGATTTGTGGGATAGACCAGGTGGAGGCGGAGGCATAACAAGGATCTTAAATGATGGGTCCTTGATTGAGAAGGGAGGTGTAAATTTCTCAGAGGTTTATGGAGCTTTGGATCCAAAAATAAGATCAGAACTTGGTATGGATTCTAATTCATTTTATGCTACAGGGGTGTCAATTGTAATACATCCAAATCACCCAATGGTACCAATAATACACATGAACGTCCGATATTTTGAACTTGACGATGGTAAGTATTGGTTTGGTGGTGGTATAGATTTAACACCTCACTATGTAGTGGAGTCTGATGCAAAGTGGTTTCATCAAGAATTGAAAAAGGTGTGTGATAAACATGATCCATCCTACCATCCAAAATTCAGCCAATGGGCTGATGATTACTTTTATATTCAGCATAGACAGGAAACTAGAGGAGTAGGAGGTATATTCTTTGATCGTTTAAAGGAAGATAACCTAAAATCGAAGCGAAATATATTCGAGTTTGTTTATGATGTTGGTAAAAGCTTTGTTCCAATATATTCTGAAATAGTAAATAGAAATCGCAACAAATCGTTTACAGAGAGTAACAAACAATGGCAGCTGGTTCGAAGAGGTAGGTATGTCGAGTTTAATCTGGTTTATGATAGAGGAACCACTTTTGGGTTGAAAAGTGGAGGTAGAATAGAATCTATTCTTATGAGCCTTCCGCTTACTGCATCATGGGTCTACAATTATCAACCTGCAGAGGGAAGCGAAGAGTCTAGAACACTTACTTATCTAAAAGAGCGTAAGAATTGGCTTATTTGAATTAAGCTTAGATTAGAATAGGTTAATTTGGTCTCCAAAATTCTGGGGTGATAATAATTAAAATTGTGAATAACTCCAGCCGACCTAATAACATCAATCCTGATAGGTAAAGTTTTCCAAATGAAGGTACATTGCTAAAATCTGAAACTGGTCCGACCGTCCCCAGACCAGGTCCCACATTTGACAGGCTCGTTGCTGCTGCGCCAAGACTACTTTCAATGTCAAGACCGATCAATGAAAGTACTGCTGTGCTTACAGCAAATACAATGAGGTAAACCAAAATAAAAACCAAAACATTGCTTATAATGTTTCCCTTGATAGATGTGCCATTGAGTTTGACAGGAATGATTGCCCTAGGATGAAGTAGTCTCTTAATCTCAAGGATGCAGTTTTTTCCCATGACCAAATGACGCACAACTTTGATTCCTCCAGAGGTGGAACCTGCACATCCGCCTATAAACATAATAAAGAATAATAGTACTGTGGCAAAAGGCCCCCAAGCAACGTAATCTGCGGTAATGTATCCCGTTGTCGTAATTATTGATACGACTTGAAACAATGCAGATCTGAATGATGATTCAATACCGTAATATTTATTTGTGAATAGATAAACAGCGATAATTAAGGAGGCGGATATTATGATGAACAGATAAGTTTTCCATTCATCATTTTTTAGCACTTTTTTGAAGTTTCTTTTAAGTAGAAAGTAGGTCATAGCATAGTTTGTGCCTGCCAGGATCATAAAAACAATGATCGTATATTCGATTAAAGGGGAAGCAAAGTGAGCAATGCTGGCCTGCTTTGTTGAAAAACCACCAGTAGCCATTGTTGTAAAAGAATGATTTATTGCATCATACCAATCCATTCCCTCAATCCAAAGAAGTAAAATGAGTATCAATGTGAGACCGATATACAAGTACCAAAGCCTTTTGGCCGTTTCATTAATTCTTGGGTGAATTTTGTCAGATGTTGGTCCTGGTGCTTCAGCCAAGAAGAGTTCCATGCCACCAATACCAAGAATTGGAAAAATCGCAATGGTCATCACAATTATTCCCATTCCTCCAATCCATTGCGTCATGCTCCTCCAAAAAAGAATCCCTTTTGGCACTGCTTCAATATCTTGAAAGATAGTTGCTCCAGTAGTGGTAAATCCGGACACTGCTTCGAAAATGGCGTCAGGCCAACTTTGAACCGTTTCAGTAAATATATAAGGAAGAGATCCAAAAATCGACATAAAAATCCACCCCAGACTCACAACCAAGTAGCCTTCTCTTTTCTTGATACCTATTTTTGATTTGTTTTGGTTTCCGATCCAATAGAGTAAGATCCCAAATAAGCAAGTTGTTAGTGCTGAGGAAGAGATTCCAATGATACACTCACTTTTGAATAAAGCACTTACAATAATGCATAAGCCCTGGCATACCGATAATATGATCAGTAAAATCCCAAGAAGACGAGCAATTATTGAAATGTTTAACCGCATGATTCAAATATAAAAAGTTTCAATTCACGCTGTAACAGTATAAACCAGACTTAATTAAAATAAGATTCAACCTGTTGAATAACAGATGGTCTAAGGAAGACAACCACCTTATCGCCCACATTGATTTGAAAGTCTCCTTTTGGAATAAATGATTCGGAATCCCTTATTACGCCCCCAATAATCGCAGCTTTAGGGAAATTCAGATCTTTAATCGTAGTCTTTGTGATTTCAGATGATGCGGAAACTTCATATTCGATGATTTCTGCATCAACTCCTAAAAGACCAGTTACTTCTTTAACCATTCCCTTTCTTATGAATCTGAATATATTACTTGCAGCAATAAGCTTTCTGTTAATTAATGTATCAATTCCAATATCCTGTGAGAGATGGATTAATTCAGGTTCTTCTACGAGTGCAATGGTCCTATCTACCCCATGATTTTTGGCTATTAGACAAGATACAATATTGGTCGAACTGTTTCCTGTCAAAGCAAGAACGGCATCAGATTCCTCCATGCCTTCATCCAGAAGTAACTCTGAATCGTTTCCATCACCATGTATAATCATAGTATTATTTAATTGATCGGCCAAGTCTTCGCATCTTTCCCTGTCTCGTTCAATTATTTTAAGTTTAAAGTCATTTTCTAACAACTTAGCTGTAAACAAGGCAGTGCTGCTGCCCCCAATGATAAGAATGCTTCTTACTTTTATCTTTTTATTGCCTGTTATTTTTATGATAGTATCGATGGTATCAGGCTTTGTAATGAAATAAACATGATCATTTTCCTTTAACAACGTATTGCCTCTGGGTATAATCGTTTCATCCTTTCTAAGAATGGCAATTGGACGAAAGCTCATATTGGGATTGAATTTGGCTGTGTCAACTATTGAAAGATCGATCAATTCGGAAGATTCTTGAATTGTGAAGCCCACCAGGGCTAATTTGCCACCTTCAAATTCATGGAAATTCATTGCCGAGGCTTCTTCAAGCAAAATCTTGATTTCTTCAGCTGCCAAATGTTTTGTTGAAATTAAACTATCAACACCTATTTTCGAAAAATCCGTAAGTGCTGAATCGGATAAATATTCGCTTTTGTTTATCCTGGCTATAGTTTGTTTGGCTCCTAAATTTTTTGCGAGGATAGAGCTGACGATATTGACATTTTCCGAATCTGTTGAAGCAATAAAAATATCGGCCTCATCAGCATGTGCATTCTTCAAAACTTCAATTGATGTGCAATCTCCGTGAATGGTAAGAACATCAATATGATTTTCTGCATAGGTTAGCAAGTTCAGCTGTTGGTCGATCAGTACAATATCTTGAGCTTCATGAGATAAAAGCTTAGCTAAATAGAAGCCTAAGTCTCCAGAACCAGCGATTACGATTTTCATGATTTTACCACCTAATCAAAGTTGCACCCCATACAAAGCCACTACCAAATGCGGTTAAGCATACAAGGTCCCCTTGTTTTACAAGTCCCTTTTCTTTTGCTTCACAAAGGGCAATTGGAATAGAAGCAGCTGTGGTGTTGCCGTATTTTTGGATATTGTTAAAAACCTGATCATCATTGAGGCCCAACTTCTGTTTGACAAACTCAGCTATTCGTAGATTTGCTTGATGTGGGATGAGTAGATCAATATCATCTGTTTTTAAATTAGTTTCACCTAAGGCTTCCATTACACTTTCAGGCATTCTTGTAACAGCATGTTTAAAAACATTTCTACCATTCATGTATGGCCATTGTTTTGCGCCTGTGAGTTCTGGGTTTCCCTCGATTCGAAATTCATGACGGTTGCTAGGTTCCTGTAGAGCTAACTCTTCAGCATATGCACCTTCAGAGTGCATGTTAGAAGTAAGAATGCCTCGATTCAGGTCTTCGGTTGCAGAAACAACGGCTGCAGCCGCGCCATCTCCAAATATTACCGCCATATCACGTCCTTCATTGGTCTTTTGCATCACATTACTCTGTGTCTCGGCTCCAACTACAAGTATGTTTTTATACATGCCAGTTTTGATGAATTGATCGGCAATACTCAAGGCATATATAAAGCCTGCACATTGATTCCTTACATCCAGCGCACCTACATTTCTTAAGCCAAGATTTTTTTGAACCATAACACCGCAACCAGGAAAAGGATAATCGGGAGTGAGTGTGGCAAAAACTACAAAATCGATATCATCTGCTTCGAGTTGAGCATCTTCGATTGCTCTTCTAGCGGCTTCAGTGCCCATTGTGGAGGTATATTCTTCCCCATATTTCACCCATCGCCTTTCTTTTATGCCTGTTCTTTCCGTGATCCATTCATCATTTGTGTCAAACATTTTTGACAAATCATCATTCGTCACAACTCGATCTGGAAGGTATTTTCCCATGCCAGAAATGATAGAGTGGTATTGAAAACCCATTGTAAGCTTATTTAAAAATTGGTCACGAAAATAGTTGATATATTTCTTATTATAAAATTACCGCTAAGCTCTTTAAAGGTGTGTGCTTTTAGCCCGGATAGTAGTGGAAATCCTTTTGAAGGAGAAATATCTTTTTAGAAGGTTTTAGCAGAAAGTCTCGAGACTGCTGGAGTATTGAGGGCTCCGTTTTTTCAAAAGATTGGAATGGATAGCCGGAATAGCTCCGAAAAATAAATTCAATTGATTTACTTTTGCAGAAAAGTAAAGGAATGTCCAAGCTGAACAAAGAAATCTCTAAAAGAAAAACGTTTGCGATCATCAGTCACCCTGATGCCGGTAAAACAACCTTGACCGAAAAGTTTCTGTTGTTTGGTGGGGCAATTCAAACTGCTGGAGCTGTTAAGTCAAATAAGATCAAAAAAACGGCAACATCCGATTTTATGGAAATTGAGCGACAAAGAGGGATCTCGGTTGCTACCTCGGTGATGACCTTTGAATATGGAGGCAAACTCATCAACATTTTGGATACCCCAGGTCACAAGGATTTTGCTGAAGATACTTATAGAACTCTTTCCGCAGTTGATAGCGTTGTACTGGTAATCGATTGCGTAAAGGGTGTTGAGGCTCAAACTGAACGTTTAATGGAAGTTTGCCGGATGAGAAACACGCCTGTAATGGTGTTTATCAATAAGCTTGATATGGAGGGAAGGGATCCCTTTGAGTTATTGGATGAGCTTGAAGAGAAACTGAACATAAAAGTTCGCCCCTTAAGTTGGCCCATTAATATAGGTAAGAGGTTTCAAGGAGTTTATAAGCTTTACGATCATAGTTTGAATTTATTCAAAGCCAACCAGACTAAAATAGAAGATGACATCACGGAGATCAAAGACTTAAATGACCCAAGATTGGTCGCAGAAATAGGTGAAGATGATGCCGTCCAACTGCAAGAGGATGTGGAACTTATTGAGGGAGTTTATGATGAGTTTGACATCGATAAGTATAGGTCAGGAGCGTTGGCTCCAGTTTTTTTTGGTAGCGCATTATATAATTTTGGAATTCGCGAAGTACTAGAAAAGTTCGTAGAAATTGCCCCTGAACCTGAATCTAGAGATTCAGATTTAAGGGAGGTTTCTCCAAATGAATCGAAATTCACAGGGTTTGTTTTTAAAATTCATGCAAATTTGGATCCTAGGCACAGAGATAGAATAGCCTTCTTGAGGGTGTGTTCCGGACAGTTTGAAAGAAATACTTTTTACCAACACGTGCGTCTGGGTAAGAAGTTTAAGTTTAGTAACCCGGTAAATTTCATGGCGCAAAGTAAGAATATCGTTGAAGAGGCCTATGCTGGCGATGTGATTGGCTTATACGATACAGGGAATTTTAAAATTGGCGATACCCTCACAGAGGGAGAACAATTGAATTTTCGTGGTATTCCAAGTTTTTCACCAGAGATTTTTCGGGAGTTGATCAATAAAGATCCGATGAAATCCAAACAATTAGATAAAGGAATTCGTCAACTTACGGAAGAAGGAGTTGCTCAGCTATTTGTTAAAGAGCTAGGCAACAAAAAAGTCGTAGGAACGGTTGGAAATCTTCAATTTGATGTTATTCAATATAGGTTAGAGCATGAGTATGGTGCAGCTTGTATTTTTGAACCTATGAGTATGCACAAGGCTTGTTGGATTACTTCAGATGATAAAGATCAACTTAATGACTTCACGAGGATTAAGTCAAATTTCATCTATCTAGATAAAGATCAGAATAAAGTCTTCTTAGCGGAGTCAGCTTGGGTATTAAAATCTGCTCAAGAGACTTATGATAAAATAAAATTTCATTTCACTTCAGAATTTAAGCTGGCCTCAGCATCTAAAAACTAATCCCTGGAATATAATTTTATTCTTACGATTTTTAACAGAATATAAGTTTTCAACGATATAGTATTGATT
>JALEGO010000132.1 GCA_022763165.1 Flavobacteriales bacterium | reverse complement strand
CCTTCTTTCTATAATCTTTATCTGAATATACAGGGGCAAATTTATATGCAGTTATAAATTTCAAACTGGACGAACTATCATTGCCTGTGATTATAAAATCAGCAACCACAGTTTCGTAGTGGATAGTATCTCCATCCGAAATTTTAGATTCATCCAGCAATACCGCCACAGTGTCGCCACTCATTTTATAATGGAAAAGATTCGATTCTGATTTAAACTGAATCTCAGGGTATTCAGGAGATTTGTAGATTTTCTTAGCAGACAACCTATTAAGTCTTTCTATCAAGCTACTTCTTGAAAAATCAAATTCGTAGACTTTATTAATGTCTACATATTTTTTTTCTTGATGTGGTGGTATCGTAGTTGCACAAAAAGCAAAAAATGATATTAATGCCAGAGAATGATGATTTATGCGAAATGCAAAGTACTCAGATTTCAAATAGATGTATGAAATTGGTAAAGTAAATAGGGTGAGCAAATCAGAATGATCTATTGTTCTTCCAATTGGAATTCCAAATTCATTGATGAAATCAATTATTGAGTCTGCCTGTGGCAATTTCCAGAGCGTAAATCCCAATCCAGTAAAGATGAAGCTTTCTTTAACCCTCTTTGGAAATAAAACCGTCAGGAATAGCGGAAATATGAATAATCCAGCAATATCAGATAGTTTTCCTGTCCACCATTTACCAAATTCTGATTTCAGGTAAAAATCATTTACCAACAGCAATACCAATCCAAGAACGAATAGAGGTGATTTCAGTATTTTGTATCTGGATTTCAATTCGAATTGAGCCAAATCATCCATTGTAATCTAATAATAAGCATTTTATCATCTGTATACAACGTTTTATAATCTGTAATGTTGTACAATTGAGTTATAGTACGTTTATGCTATGCAAATAACTTGGCAGTGACAAATTCTAATTATTGTATTTGTGTGTTTTGAAGTCAACAACAATCTCTTACTTGTCTTATTTTTTTTGTGACAGAATCGTAAGCCAAGTAAGTTAACACTCCATTAACGATCAAATAAAAAGGTCTTTCTTCTGACCTTGCCCGAAGGAAAAGTTCATAATCAGTAAAATCTGAAGAATCGGTGGTGGTCAATAAATTATCTTTAGTGTAATCGGTTATTAGGCCATCAATGTTATGTTTTGCATTGTCATAAATGAGATCTAATATTTCCTTGTTTGAAGCGGCTTGAAGTTCAGCATATTTATCGACAAGATATTTTGTTTTAAAAACAGATGAGAACAAGGTGTCTGTTCCACTTGTAATATAGAACTTGGAATTGGTCTTATGAATATTGCCAGGAGGTACGATCATAATAAAATCATCTTTTTTACTCATTCTGCTGAAATAGAATGAGGATCTTAAATCAATCAATGAATCAATCGACACCTTTGAAAAATCAAAATTTGTTGAATCATTTGTGACCTTAACTGTATTTGTTTGAATTTGTTGTTTTTCAGATACTGAACCATTTTCAAATTCGCAAGAAGAACAGACTAAACATAAAAGTAAACTGAAGGTGAAAAATGATTTAGACATTATTTAGCTCTAACATATACGTATAAAAATAGTCTTTTCCGACCAATGAACACCTTGAATAATCTTTTAAAATTTTCAAAATCAAGGCTGTAAGAAATGAGAAATTGCATTTGAGAGGGCTTTATACCAAATAAGGTCGCAGGTATTTGTTTGGTTTGTTTTTTACACAGGTTGTTAATCCTTCAAACCCTCTGCTCTCATTAACTCGAGGCCATAATTTCTGATGACATTGATGATTTCAATCGACCTTAATCCACGATCAGTAATACTGTATTCAGTTTTAGGAGGGACAACAGCATATACTTTTCGATTGATGAATCCATTTCCCTCTAGGTCTCGCAATTGTGTAGTAAGCATTTTGTCGGATATATGCGGAATATCTTTTCTTAATTCACTATATCTCATCACTCTATTCTGTAGGCGCCAGAGAATGGGCATTTTCCATGTACCCCCTATCATTTCCATTGCAAATTCTACTGGATTGTAGAATGTTTTTCCCTTATAGTTGAAATCTCCCATGGTTTAAAACTACTATAAACACTGATACTTTCCAAAAAGTATGTATCGTACTTAGGAGTGTATTACATTGATTTGGAATGTGAAGTATTGATCTTTGATGAAAGATGATTAAATCAAATCAATAATGAAAAAATTAAAGATCGCAATAATGAGTTTAGGGCTGATAATCGGAGGCCTTTCTCATGCACAAAACAGTATTAATTCCGATTCAAAAAAATCAAAAAACATGATAACTGAAAAAGAACACTACGTGCATGCGCATGGTATGCCAACAAAAGGAAAAATATTGATGGTAGCTAGCAGTCCGACTGTGTCAAAGCAAACAGGATGGCCAATTGGATTTTGGGCTGCGGAATTAACTCATCCTTTGAGAGTATTCAAAGAAGCCGGATATGAAGTTGAGCTAGTTTCAACAAAAGGAGGGAAGATAGAAATGGATGGATATTCAAATCCTACCGATGAAAGCGGTTATTCGGCCCATGATGTAATCTCATTAGGTTTTATGCAGCAAGATTGGTTTCAAAAAATGTTGGATAATACTGATAGACTTTCCAATGCTAAGGTAAGCAATTATGATGCGATTTTCCTGGTAGGAGGACAAGCTCCAATGTACACATTCAAAGGAAACGAGGAACTTCAGCAGTTGTTTGTGGATTTCTATGAATCTGGTAAGCCTTCAGCTGCCGTATGTCATTCTACAACTTTATTGTTAGAGGCTAAAACTTCAAATGGGAAATTACTTGTTGATGGTAAAACATGGACTGGATTCTGCAATGCAGAAGAAGACTATGCTGATGAAGCTGTGGGTATGAAAATTCAGCCATATAGGATTCAAGATGAAGCTGAAAAGCTGAGCAATACGAATTTCAAAGTTGCTGCTCCATTCGCTTCATATGCCATACAAGACGGTAATTTGATTACGGGGCAACAGCAAAACTCGGGTGAAGCTGCTGCGCTGTTGGTTGTGGAAATGTTGAACTAAAATTAAATAAGGGGGCCTTAGGCCCCCTAATACTTTTAGGAATGAAGGCACTTATTACAATAGGATTCATTTTTTTTATCAAGGTTTCAATGGCTCAGAGTATCGAAGTAATGCCAGGAACGGAGAACATGTTCTTTGATATTCAATTCTTGAAGCCCTTACAAGAAGACAATTATAAATTTACCGTGTTTAGTAGGACAAGGGGAATTGTAGATTACGAATCAAACGCCAATATTTTGAGTGCTGCTTATGTAAGTTATTCTTCTAAAATGGGTTTAGGGCTTTCCGTAATTGGCGCTGTTAATTCAGGATCAGGACCCAGTACAGCTGGGGGCATAAATATATTGAAAGCCAAAAAAGATTTCTCAATTTTCGCTCTCATGGCAATTGAGTTTGAAGATCCTTTAGGATATTCATTTTTTACAATCATGCGATATACTCCCTTGCTCAGAGGTGATTGGAAATTGTATAGCTCACTAGAACTATTTACGCTTTTCAGAAAATCGGGGCATGAAGTGAGTTCAGAAAGAATTCGATTGGGTTTAGATTTTAAAGGTTTGCAATTTGGACTGGGTACCAATTTGACGCAGTTTACCAATGAGTTTATAAGTGCTGAGAACTATGGTGTTTTTGTTAGAAAATCCTTTTGATTAATGAAAAGGAAATACGGACTTATTACAGCAGGACATAAAGGCTTAGGTTGGGGGTGGTCTCAGTTTTTGACTAGTCGGGGATATGAGGTAATTATTGCTGGAAGATCCATAACCTCCGTTTCTGAAGCTGCTGAATCCATCCATCTAAATGGAGGTCTTGTTCATGCGATGCAGCTTGATGTATCTTCAGAAAAATCGATTCAGGAAGTGGCATCTGCTATCAAAGAGAAATTCGGGAAATTGGATTTATTAGTTAACAATGCTGGAGTCAATCCAAAAGACTATAAAGATAGAGAAAAGTCTAAGGCTGCCTTCAATTTGGAATATCTGGATCCGGAGGCTTTGATTGAGGTGTATCGAGTGAATAGTCTTGGCCCAATTTTAATGATCAAGCATTTGAAGCAATTGTTGGAACTAGGCGAGGAGAAAAGGGTACTTAACATATCAAGCTGGTTAGGCAGTGTAAATAACTTGGCTTTTGGGGGGCATTATGGATATGTAAGCAGTAAGAATTTACTCAATGTTCTTAATAAGAGCGCTGCCTTGGAGATTAAGGATTCAGGGATCATATGTGTCAATGTGAACCCTGGTTGGGTTAAAACAGAGATGGGAGGGAAAAAAGCGAATTTCACGCCTCTTGAATCCGCTGAAATGGTTTACAACAACGTTTTAATGAAAGTTGAAATTCGTGATACAGGTAAGTTCTATAATTATGATGGGTCTATCCATCCTTGGTAATATATGCTATGATAGTAAAAAGATATTTCAGTCCTTTAAAAGTATGGAGCTATATAAAAGGCCCCATGCTTTTCGTGATCGGATGGTCAGTGATTGTCTGGTTCATTCACGATTTTTTTCAATTCAAGGAATTAAGGGTGAATTTCACTCCTATAGGAGTTCTAGGTTCTGCTTTAGCCATTTTTATTGCTTTCAGAAACAATTCAGCTTATGGAAGGTGGTGGGAAGCCAGGAAATTATGGGGTGGTGTGGTAAATTCTAGTCGTGTGCTGGCCAGATTGATTATTACATTTACAGACAGTCATAAGCACCAGGAAAATTATCAATCAGACCGATCTGAGGCTTTTAAAAAAAGAATGGTTTATAAATGCATTGCTTGGCCCCATGCTTTAAGATTACATTTGAGAAATCAGAATGATTGGACCTTCTTGACTCAGTATTTAGATGAGGCGGAATACTATGATTTATTAAAATCTCAGAACAAACCAATGTATTTACAATTACTCCTAGGTAAGGATATTTATGACGCAATGGGAAACGGAACTTTAGGCGGCTTTGACAGTTTCCAAATGGAAGGTCAGTTGCTTGCTCTAGCTAATTATCAAGGTGGAGCCGAACGGATTAAGAACACGCCTTTACCCAGGCAGTATGATTTCTTTACTAGACTGTTTGTCATTTTGTTTACAACGTTATTACCATTTGGACTTTTGAGTTTGTTCCAGACAGAATCGCTAGATGGGTTATCTTGGTTGATAATTCCTTTTTCAATTATTATTTCATGCGTTTTTATAATTATGGAACGCACAGGCGCTGCAAATGAGGATCCATTTGAAAACAAAGTTACTGACACGCCAATGACTGCTATTTGCAATACGATTGAAAGAGATTTAAAGGAAATGTTGGGGGAAGAAATCCCAGAAAAATTGATCCCTTATGAGGGGTATTTATACTAAAATAATTATGAATATAGCTATAATAGGAACAGGAAATGTTGGTGGGGCTTTAGCTACAAAGTGGTCTAAAGCCGGACATAAAATATACCTTG
>JALEGO010000131.1 GCA_022763165.1 Flavobacteriales bacterium | reverse complement strand
GGTAATACATGTCTTGGTACTTCAAAAAGATCCAATAAATCTTCATCCCAAACACCATCGTTAATGTTGAAAAGCATTGTTCTTGATGCGTTTGAGAAATCGGTATAGTGATTTTGCTCTTCACTCAAATTCCATAATAGCCAGGAGTCAATTGTACCAATGAGAATGTTTTCTAGTGGAACTTCCTTCTCCTTCAAATGTCTTATTAGCCACCTTACCTTACTTGCTGAGAAATAAGAATCGATAACCAGACCTGTTTTCTCTCGAATTTCATCTAAAAACCCTCTGTTAATAAGTTCAAGACAAAAATCATTCGTTCTTTGATCTTGCCATACAATTGCATTGTAGTATGGTACCCCAGTCTCCTCATCCCAAACTACTATGGTCTCTCGCTGATTTGTTATTCCAATGCATTCAACATATGGTACTTTTTCAGGATGTTTCCCCAATAGATTTTGGAGCACTTTCACTTGTGTTTCAAGGATCTCGAGAGCGTTGTGTTCAACCCAGTTGGTTCTGGGCATTATCTGAGTAAATTCTTGTTGTTCAACGCCAACAATTCTGCAATCTTGATCAAACAATATGGCTCTACAACTTGTAGTTCCTTGATCAAGACTCATCACATACTTCATGAAAAACTATTTTCCCAGTCCAAAATAATAAGAGAAAGAGATATTTACCATATTGTTAAAATATACTCCAGATCGTTTATCAACATCGGAGCCAACTGTTCTCGTGATGTTCTCAGTTCCGTTAACAGGTCTATCGACAGTTACAGTCTCAAAATCTCCTCCTATAGACTGTGTTGAATACCCAAATTGATATTCTAGTCCTAAAGATATTTGTTTTGAAATGTAAAAATTAAAACCAGTTATCAAATCGATTCCAAAGATCGTACCTCCAGGAATGGTGGCCGTGGTCTCTATCAGTGCGGTTCCAGTAGTATCCTTGACTTCTGTTTTGGAAACTACATCTTCATTACCGATTAAACCAAGACTGAGAGCTGCACCAATGTATGGATCAAACCTTTTTGATTCATATTCAAAATGCTTTTCAATTCCCGGAGAAATGAAGAAAGCTGATTGTTTATTGGTTGAATCCCAGTTTGTTTGAATATCTGAAACATCTGAGAAAGTTGTAAGGTTCACGTTAGTATTCTCAAAACCAAGCGCTATTCTTAAAGCCAGGTCATTCTCTAGATAATTCTTTACAAATAGAATATCATTATTTTGGGATAAAGGAAAATCGGTTAGGCCAATATTATCTAACAAACCGTTTAAACCAAAAGTCACTGCAAAATCTCCCTTTTCCGCCTTTAGGGTATTTTCAGTTTGAGCTAAAAAAGCTTGAGGACAAAATGCCAAAGCAATAATCAACAATCTAATTTTTTTAATGATCATATTTCAATTTTATAGGGTAAAGTTAAATTTTCAGAATTATTAAACCCTATTTTTTCGATTATATTGTAACTCATTTATGATGGACGTTGGAGATATCAACATCAATTTGATTTCCGACTAAAATTGAATCGGCTTCAAGTAAGATTTCTAAAACTTGAAATATGAATTGGTTCACTTGAAATTCATTGGGTTACGTACATTTTTTTTATAGGAATGCTACTTCTTTCCTATTTTGTAGCATCAACACAATTCTCTTTTTAAAAATGCAGATTTAAAAAACTTATGAAACCAAATACATTATATGCAACAAGCGTTAGATCCACCGGTCTCTACGCTGAAAATGCTGGACTTTCACCCAACTTTAACCACAACAAATTCGGATTCAATTGTGGAAAACCTCTGCTTCTTAATTATTTAACGATAGCTTAAAATGTAGTAATTTAGAACACACTTATAATTAATTATTTTTACTGGCAACTATTTAGAAAATTAGATGTCCTATTAGAAACCTTACCATTTACAATTGTCGCCTTTACGACTCATATTATCCTTTTTGTTTTTTGTAAGTAGTTCCCTTGTATGGTCACAAACTGTTTTATTGACCGATCCAGGTCAGAGCTACAATGAATCAGACGCTGTCACTACTGATAACTATGGACCAGTAAATGTTTCAAATTGTACATCAGTCAACTTTACGATTGATTATTCAAGTAGTTTGCCATGGGCTGGGTCAGGCAATATGGAGAGTGTTGCTGAATGTGGTGGTTGTAATGGTCAACCCCTGGCACAAGTTGGATGTGCTAACTGTTGGGACTTTTTCTATGTTGAGTACCTTCTAGATGGCAATATTGTTGGAAGTGATATTGTTGGAATGGGAGTTGACCCACAAAACGCAACTTTTACATTTAGTATTTGTACAAATGGAGCCTCAAATGCTTCAATGAATGTTTACACCCAAACTTGGGCGGGGCCTGAAACTATTTCATTCACTAATATTGAGATTTCATGCCTAGAGCCCGGAACAGTCATTGATCCAGGACCAATTTGCGAAACGGACGTTCTTACGCTTGATGCAAATTATCCTGACCCAAGTTACATTGCCTCGTCTACTTGGTCTTCAAATGGTGGCGCGAACATCGCAAATGTAAACCTAGTCCCTACGACAGCATCCAATGTTACCAATGGAGAAGTTTTCACGCTGACTTCAACTGATGATAATGGTTGCTCATCAACTGATGATTTTACGGCAGTTGTAGACAACGCTTCAGATGCTGGTACAAATGGATCCATCACTGTTTGTACAAGTGATAATCCATTTAACCTTTTCAATCAACTGGGTGGTACTCCAGATGCTGGTGGATCATGGAATCCTGGGAATGGTACTTTTGATCCAGCAACTGATGCTTCAGGCGTATTCACATACACAGTCAATGGAAATGGAGCTTGCCCAAATGCCACAGCGACAGTTACTGTGACTGTTCAAAATGGGCCTGATGCTGGCACAAATGGATCTATTACACTATGTGAAACAGACCCTTCTACTGATTTGTTCAACGCTTTGGGAGGAACACCAGACCCAGGAGGAGTTTGGACCCCAGCTTTATCAAGTGGAACAGGTGTATTCAATCCAAGCATTGACCTTGCTGGTGTTTACACTTACACAGTTAGCGCTGCTGGCTGTGGAACAACGAGTGCCACTGTCAATGTTGCAGTGAATTCACCCAATGATGCTGGAATAAATGGAGCCATCACTTTATGTAGTTCCGATCCATCTGTGGATCTTTTCAACTCATTAGGCGGTACTCCAGATGGAGGAGGAATTTGGACTCCAGCACTGACTAGTGGCACGGGAGTCTTCGATCCAGCCATTGATGCCTCAGGAACTTATACTTACACAGTTCCAGCAAATGGCAATTGTCCTGCTGCTTCTGCTGATGTTAATGTTTCCGTAAGTCCTGCCGTTGATGCTGGTATTAGTGGTAGTATCTCTTTATGCACAATTGACCCGTCAGTTAATCTTTATAATATTTTAGGAGGTACTCCTGATCCTGGTGGTTTTTGGTCTCCTGCTTTAGCTAGTGGAACGGGAGTCTTTGATCCAACTATTGATGCTGCTGGAATATATACTTACACCGTTCTTGGTACCAATCCTTGCCCGAATGCCTCCACTACGGTCACAGTTACATTAAACACTCCCAATGATCCTGGAATAAATGGAGCCATCACGTTGTGTAGCTCAGATCCATCAGTAGATCTTTTCAATTCCTTGGGAGGCACTCCAGATTTAGGTGGAACCTGGACTCCAGCTTTGACAAGCGGTACCGGAGTATTCAATCCAGCTATAGACGCTGCTGGCAATTATACCTACACTGTTCCGGCCAATGGTAATTGTCCCTCAGCTTCAGCGGATGTTGTTGTAAATGTCAACACAGCGGCTGATGCTGGTGTTAATGGTAATATATCTTTATGCACAACTGATCCATCGGTTAATCTTTTTAATATTTTGGGTGGCACCCCTGATGCTGGTGGTTTTTGGTCTCCTGCTCTAGCTAGTGGTACAGGAATATTTGATCCAGCTGTAGATGCTGGAGGAACTTACACTTATACTGTCTTAGGCACTAATCCATGCCCAAATGCTAATGCAACAGTTACTGTTACTGTAAACAGTCCTAATGATCCTGGAACAAATGGGGCCATCACGTTGTGTAGCTCAGATCCATCAGTAGATCTTCTTAATTCTTTAGGAGGCACTCCAGATTTGGGTGGAACATGGACTCCAGCTTTGACAAGTGGTACGGGAGTATTTGATCCAGCCGTAGATGCCGCTGG
>JALEGO010000130.1 GCA_022763165.1 Flavobacteriales bacterium | reverse complement strand
AGCTATCTTTATATTGGCATCAACCAAGAACATCCCATTCTTAAAAGTAAAAACGTACGTCAGGCAATGGCCTGGCTCATTGATGTGGATCGCTTGATAGCATCCACACAATATGGAATGGCAACGCCAACCGTTGGACCAATTCCTCCCTTTCAATCCAAAAACTATAATGCCGACCTGACCCGATACACTTTCGACCTTGAAAAAGCAAAAAAACTATTGAAAGAGGACGGTTGGGAGGACTCCAATAATAACGGAATTCTTGATAAAAAAATGAATGGGAAGCAAACTGAGCTTGAACTCAGCATCTTGATCAATGCTGGTCATGAAAACCGAAAACTCTCAGGCCTCCTATTCCAGGAGGACCTTGCAAAGGCAGGAATTAAATTGAATCTTGATTTTCAAGAAAGTAGACTTATGTTTTCCAATCAACTTAAAGGTGATTTTGAGTTGTGCATTGGTGCTTGGGGGTCAGATTCAGCTCCGTTTGATGGCGAACAGCTCTTTCATTCTAGTCAAATTGGTGATAATAAATTCAATTATACTGGATTTTCCAATAAGCTTGCAGATCAGATCATGGATTCGACCAAGTTTTGCCTTGATGAAGGAAAGCGAGCACTTTTATACAAAAGGCTTCAAGAAGTTTTGCATGAGGAACTTCCATATATTTTCTTATTCAATCCTACGAACAAAATCATATTAAGAAAAGACTTTGCTAATGTTTATACCTCATCCATAAATCCAGGTTTTAGAGAAACGGCCTTTCTTCCAAAATGATAGGATATGTAGTAAAAAGAATTTTAATTGGAGGTGTTACTTTTTTTATAGTGACACTCTTTATCTTTTTTCTCAAACAGATTGTTCCAGGAGATCCGGTTATGACTTATCTTGGAATCTCGGAAAGTAACACAAAGAGCATTGATGTCACGACTTATAATCAAGCGATAAAAACGCTTAAAATGGATTTGCCTCTTTTTTATTGTTCATTCCAGCCCTCCTATTTCCCATCAGAATTTGCCACTAAGAATTATCAGCTCAATGAGTTAGAAAAGAAAATGCATAGGTTGTATAAGCATAAAATGCTAGTTCAAAAGTTTATATCTAATTGTCAAGAATTGAATTCAGGTCTGTCAAACGACTTTTTCAATAATCCAATCCCTTCTGCTCTTCAGAAATCAGACTCGGTTCAATTCTCCCAACTTCATCCACAGATAGTAAAACTTCAAGATTTCCCTCGAACAAAAAGCTTCGATTTTCCCAATATTATTTGGAATGGAAGGTCCAATCAATATCATCAATGGTTAATTGGTGGAGAGCATCATAACGGTGTGGTCAAGGGAAATTTTGGGATTTCGTTAGTAGATGGTCTTACTATTCAATCGAAAATGATGTCTGCGATTCGCTGGACTTCTTACCTTGGTTTAATAGCGCTAATCATAACACTTTTTATATCTCTTCCTTTGGGGGTGTTTATGGGTTATTTTGAACAGAATCGGCTGCTTCAATTCTTTTCAAAACTGAACCTTTTTGTGTACGCTATCCCTACTTTTTGGTTGAGTATGTTAGCATTGAGCTTTCTATGTAACCCAGATTTTATAAAAATATTCCCTCCTGGTGCAGCCTTCATGGATCTGGAACCTGAAAGTTCTGTGTTCACAAATTTTTCCAAAAACACTTATTATTTGATACTTCCGGCATTGTGCTGGTCTGCATCCATTGTGGCTTACCTGGCTGTACAAATAAAAGATGCAACTATTCAAATTAAGAAAAAGCCATATTTCAAGGCAGCAGTGGCAAGAGGACTCAATAAAAAGGCAATTGTTTTAAGGCATCTGCTATTCAATGCTTCTCCGATTCTAATGGCTTTACTTCCAAGAGTCTTTATTATTTTTTTTACAGGATCAGTGATTGTGGAGTCCATTTTTTCTGTGCCTGGCTTGGGCAAGCTCTTTTTTACTTCAATTGTAGCTCGTGATTTTCCGGCCATCTTCGGAATCACAACACTTATCATTTTTTTCAATCTCCTCCTAACACTTTTAGCTGATATTTTCATGGCATATGTGGACCCAAGAATAAAACTAAATCATGGCAGCTAAATCTGGAAAAATATGGTTAAAGCGCTTGAAAATAAGTTTGGTACTTATTTCGGTTTTCTGTTTTTTGCTTTCAGAATTTATAGCAAATGATAAACCGATACTTTGCTCTAAAAATGGAAACATCTCATCACCTTGTTTCGCAGATTTCAAAAAACTTTTTAGCACTGAAAGCCACATCAATTCAGATGTGAACTGGGAAAAGGAAAGTGACTGGGCAATTTGGCCTCCCATTCAATATTCTCCTTATAAAATCGATATTCTTAACCAGCAACTGAAGCCTCCTTTTAGTCGTTTCAATGGGGAACAAATGCATTTACTTGGAACGGATGAGTTGGGTAGAGATATCCTTTCTAGAATTATTTATGGTGGCCGCATATCACTGTTTGTTGGTATTGGAGCTTCACTACTAGCACTTTTTATTGGGATATTTCTTGGTGGGTTAGCAGGCTTGTACGGAGATGGCCAACTTAGAGTTAATCTCTTAGGAATTGTCTTGATACTAGTATGGATCGTATTTATGTTTGTATTCTTATGGAATTTTCACCTTGACCCAAGTCCTTGGTATTTGTTTTTCTGCTTCATCTCCACTATTGGGCTCCTAATTTTCATTCGACTTTTGAATAAGCATCTTAGCGCAAAGATTCCGCTCCCTGTAGACAGCATAATTATGAGACTTGTGGACATTACCAAGTCTATTCCAGTTTTGCTGGTACTCATGTCCATTGCTGTGTTGTTTCGATCTTCCCTAATTGTTTTAATACTAATAATTGGCCTTTTCTCCTGGCCGATATTTGCTTTACTTTTCAGAAATCAGCTTTTAAGTCTAAAAGAACTCAACTTTTCACAATCTGCAAGAATACTTGGCTTTTCTAACTTTCGACTTCTAACCAAAGAGTTGCTTCCTTTGGCCTTTCCTATCCTTTTGGTGAACTTTTCACTGGCCATTCCTGTGGCAATTCTATTTGAAGGCAATATATCATTCCTT
>JALEGO010000129.1 GCA_022763165.1 Flavobacteriales bacterium | reverse complement strand
ATCGGAGACAGATATATCGAAAGTCTGTATTTTGCTTGGCGTAATCTTTGATTATTTCTTCTCCAAATAATTTGGTTCTTGCGTAAGGCGATTCGGTATTACCTAAAGTAGTCATTTCAGAAACTGGCAAGCTTTTTATATTGCCATATACAGAGCAAGAAGATGAAAAAATAAAATTTTTGATCTTATGTTTTTTTGCCACATCTAATATGTTCAACAAAGAATTGATATTGTTTCTGTAGTATACATCTGGATGATCAACTGATTCGCCAACAGCTTTTAGTGCCGCAAAATGAATGATTCCATCAATTTTCAAATTTGACAAAAGCTGATCCAATGCATCGAAATCGTTCAAATCTAGATTGTACTGCTCAACACTTTTGTTTGTAATGTTCTGTATTCTCTGGTAGGCCTCAGGCGTAGAGTTTGAGTGATTATCAATAGAAATTGGTTCCCAATTGTACTGTTCATGCATTTCCAAAATTGTATGCGAACCAATATAACCCGCACCCCCACAAACTAATATCTTCATTTGTACTTTAATGAAATCATTTACGAATTTTGGTCTGGTCTAAGTTTCTGGTTTTGATCTTTTGTTGGACCCAACCAACGACCAAGTCTTTCTGCTGTTCTAGAGACAATTCTGAATTATCTATTTCAATTGCGTCATCCGCTTTTCTCAGAGGAGATTCCTCTCTCTCCATATCGAACTTATCTCTTTTCGAAATATTCTCTTCAACTTCCTGACTAGTAATGTCATACCCTTTGGAAATCAGCTCATCATATCTTCTCTTTACACGAATATGCTTTTTTGCTGTCAAAAAAAGCTTCAATTCAGCGAATGGCATAACAACTGTTCCAATGTCTCGACCATCCATTATTATCCCCTTTCTCTTTCCAATATCCTGCTGAATTTGAACACATTTTTCTCTAACCTCTCGAATCGCACTAATTTCACTAACATAGTTAGCCACTTCCAAGGTCCTGATCTTGCTTTCAACATTTTCACCATTTAGCAATACTTCAGTGAGTCCATCATGATTCTGTACATCCAGATTAATCTCTTTCAGCTTTCCAATAACTTCCTCTGTATTTACCTTAAATGGTCCTGAACTATTCTCCAAAAAGAAAAGTGTAATAGCCCTGTACATGGCTCCGGTGTCCACATATATATAACCAAGATCATTGGCGAGCATTTTTGCTAATGTGCTTTTTCCACAGGAGGAATATCCATCAATTGCTATGTTAATTTTGTCTTCTGAGGTCATAAATAGTACAGTGACGCATCAAAAGTAAGGTATTAGTGGGTCTTTATCTTAATTGTTGACTTTTTTCCAATCAGAAAATTTAGAAACCAAGGTGAATTGATTGGACATACCTTTGATAGCTCTGGAATTTAGAGCATACTGAATCTGTATTTTTTTTATTTTCATATCCACCCCAAAACCAAAACCAGATAGTCCTCCACGAGTCACTAAGGTCATTTCATCTCTTACCTTATGATTGTAAGAAATATGAATTGCAAAATTTCGAGAAGGAATAAAAGAACCACTAAAAGTAAAGTGCTTCATAAAATTATTAAAACCAAGTCTCTGCTCTGTCAGTTGATCTTCCGATACGATTGTCTCTTCAGAGGTCAAATCCCATTTTTGTAGATGATTGTACAAAACAGCCACTCGAAGCGGAGCTTTGGCTAGTTTTTGACTGAATCCAAAATCAATCGATGGATTGGTGAGGTAATTTTTTTCATTATACCTAAAGATCTCCATACCCAAATTTCTCATTCTTATCATAGCATTAAATTGGCCATTTTGCGAGAAATAATCTATGGCTAAATCCAAACCAAAACCAAAGGAGGTAAACCTGTAATAATTACTAAAATTAAACTTTGTAATGCCGCCAATGTAAAACTGAGAATGAAGAGATCTGCCGTGGGCGATACCTAATTGATAATCCGAAACATTAAATTCTCCAGTACTCTGGCCAAATTCATCATACTGTACAAACTTACCGTAGTCAAAATAACTTACGAAACCCACAAAGGAGCCCAGATCAGCCAGTTGAAACCCATAAGCTGCATTGAGGTAGTTTATGTCACTGACATAGTTTGTATAACTCAATAAAACTTGACCATTCTGACCTTCATTTACCAATGCAGGATTGAATATAACGGAACTAATATCAGAATCGTTGACAGTAGCGGAAGTACCATTGGTTGCACTCAATCTAGCAGTTGGAAACAAGTTGCTAAACTGATAAACGCTTTCATTTAACTGGGCATTTACGCCTAAAAACATCGTACAAATAAAGAATAAAAGACAACAGCGAATCATGCAAAGCTAAACTAGTAATTTCCTAATAATAACCATTAACAATGGAAATAAAACTAATCTAGAATATAATTATTGTGTTTAATTGTGATTTATAGTGAGAATGACTAGTCATAAGCACCGCTTTCAATCGCGAGCACGATATCCTCTATAAGCCTATCTTCACCGTGGGGATCATATTT
>JALEGO010000128.1 GCA_022763165.1 Flavobacteriales bacterium | reverse complement strand
CGCGCGGTGAAAGCACAATGGGGTCACATGACTCGTTTTGAGTTTCCTCAAGCACATTTAATATTTTTCCACAGAAAAACCTTTCATTTCTTGTCACAGAGTGAATTGCCCCATTCAGTTCTTCTTCATCACAGCAATTGAGCAAATGCCCATGAATTCCCAACCTGATGGCAGTCTGAAAGGTATGCCTTGATTGCATTTCGGTGATGCCAATTACTTTTAAGTCGCTATTTAGACTTATGAGTCTCTCCAAATCAGCTATCGAATAATTTTCGGAGCAATAGTCAATAAGTATTACATCTGGATTGGTTTCTCTGATAAAGCTGTATGGCGAAGTTTCTTTGTTGATATGAATCTCAACATTTGGGATTTTTTCGAGAATGGTTTCCAAACCAGTTTTAATAATGAAATTGGAGTTGAGTATGGATAGTTTAATTGCCACTACTCAAAAGTAATGTTTTATGTGATGACTTCAATGGTATTGCTGATTAAGATTTTTGTTCCTGAATCCGAAAGAATGATAGGCCCTTGATAAACCATTGCGGCCTCCTCTTTGAATTTATTCAAGTCCATGTATCTAATTGAATAATGTCCAAGCATTAATGCCCTGGAATCACAGAGATTAGCCATTTCTGCTGCTTGAGACGCAGTGCTATGTCCAGTTTTCTTTGCTCTATCTTTCTCTGAGTCTAAAAATGTTGATTCATGGTACAATAAATCCACACCTTTTAAGTGATCAACAAGTTCTTCATTAAACATCGTATCAGAGCAATATGCATAACTCCAGCTAGGTTTGGGTTTAGAAACTAATTTTTCATTTTTGATAATATTACCTCGTTTATCCACATAATCCTTTCCTTTTTTGATGTTTGGAATTTCACTGAATGGAATCTCATATCGAGTAATGGCATCTTTTTCAATGTTTGGAGATTTGGGCTTTTCATCAAATCTGTAACCATAACATTCAATGCGATGCTTTAAGGGCAATTTTTTTACGGAAATATGATCATCTTCAAAAACCAAATGATCACTGTCCTGATTGACTTCAATGTATTCGATACTAAAATTGAAATATGATTTTGCATACTTCATCTGTAGTGTGAGTATCTCTTTGAGTCCTTTGGGAGATATGATTTTCAAGTGCTTCTTGCGACCTAAAAGTTCCATAGTGTTTAATAGGCCAATAAGTCCAAAATAGTGATCGCCATGTAAATGTGTTATGCATATCAAGTCGATTCTTTGAAATTTGATATTGGCTTTGCGCAGTTGAACTTGGGTGCCTTCTCCACAATCTACCAAAATCAGGCGTTCATTAATGTTGAGAATTTGAGCGCTTGGGTTGCGACTAAGTGTGGGCAATGCAGATCCTGAACCTAAAACTGTTATTTCAAATTTCAAAAGACTAAGTATTTATTGTTTGTTCCAAAACAAAAAAGCCATTTGCAGAGGCAAATGGCTTTAAAACTTTTTTAAATAAAAGACTATCTGTTAACGATCATCTTTTTGGATAGCTTTTTACCATTCATCTCTATGGTGTAAGTATATAAGCCTGTCGGGTAGTCTTGAGTGATTACCTGTATTACATTTTTCCCAGCTGTCATTCCAAAATTTCTTTGGAATACAGCTTCTCCAAGCATATTGTATACTACAAAGGCTGCTGAACCATTTACGATGGACTCAACTTCAATCCACGTATTATCTCCAGAAGGATTCGGGCTATTTTGTCCTAAGGCAAAACCATGCTTCGCGACTTCAGAAACGGTAACGGGAGGTGTTGTACAAGCATTGTCTACAACTAATTTGTATCCTCCGAAAGTAATCGCTTCAGTGGCAACGTTTCCATTACCAACATCAATGTCTCCTTCAGTGTTGATTGAGATATTGTGTGTCCCAAGAGCTGAAGTTTGACCAGTTAAGACTGCGCAACCTTGACCACCTCCGGCCCAAGCTGCAGAATTGACTTGAACAACCATTCCTCCAGGAAGACCATCAACGTCCTTAACTCTAGCTTCAATAATATTATTTCCTGCCAATGCCGCATCAATATCTCCTGCATCAAGAGGAACCTTTACTTGTAAAATTGTTTTATATCCAACATTTGGCCTAGTACAAGGTATATTATCAGTAGTATCCGGCCATACACCTAATGAGCTGTCCGCATAAAGTGGGTCAGTTCCACAAGCCGTTGGCACTACAGTAGGAACCACCTGGCTGTAAGAATATGTGAAAAAACAAAAACTTAAAACTACTAGTAAAACTTTATTCATAATTCGACTTTTTAAAATTGATCAGATACTATTCTTTATCCAAACCTTTGGAAACTTCCTCCATGATCACCATGTCCTCAGCCTCTGCAGGAGTGGGTACGATATTCAAAATAGAATCAAGTTGCGAAATTGTAATCAATTTCATAACAGTCTCTTGAACTCCACAAATCACGAGCACTCCTTCGGAGTTTTTACATAATCTGTTACCAACAAGTATCGCACTTAGACCAGACGAATCACAATAGCGAACGGGGCCAAGGTTTAGGACAATATTTTTATAACCCTCACTATTTGTCATCAATAGCTCAGACTTTAGAGATGGAGATTTTGTCCCATCCAATTTGTCCACATCCACAGTAATTAAGGCGTACTTTTCCTTTTTCTCAGTTGTAAAACTCATTCTCAATTAATTGTTATCAAGCGATACAAATATAATCAAATTTAAAAATGGGCTTCATCGCCATTATATTTATTTTTCAATTTCCCCGCCAATAGATATAATACAGCCATTCTTACAGCAACTCCATTCTCAACTTGATCTAAAATTATGGATTGGTCAGAATCAGCAATTTCTGAACTAATTTCAACCCCTCGATTGATAGGACCAGGATGCATGATTGTAATCTTTTTATTCAGATCATTCAAATGGTTCATCGTCAACCCGTACTGCATTTGATAATCCCTTAAAGACGGAAACAATGGATTCGTTTGTCTTTCTAGTTGTATTCTCAGCATGTTTACTACATCACACCATGCCAAGGCCTTCTTGAAATCAAACTCAACTTCCACTCCTAGAGACTCAATATTTTTTGGAATTAAGGTAGGTGGCCCACAAACTTTGACTTTAGCGCCTAAAAGCTGCAAGCAGTGTATATTGGAGAGCGCCACCCTGGAATGCTTAATGTCTCCAGTGATTAGTATTTTTTTCCCTTTAAGATCCCCAAGTTGTTCCATTAACGAGTACGAATCGAGAAGAGCTTGAGTTGGATGCTCATGTGTGCCATCACCAGCGTTTACAATACATGAGTCGACCTTCTTAGACAAGAAAAGAGCTGCTCCTGGATTGGGATGCCTCATCACTATGATGTCCACTTTCATAGCAAGGATATTGTTAACGGTATCGATCAGGGTTTCACCCTTTTTCACTGATGAAGAGCCAGCAGAGAAATTGATCACATCAGCAGAAAGCCTTTTTTCTGCAAGTTCAAAAGATAGCTTCGTTCGAGTTGAATTTTCAAAAAATAAATTGCCAATTGTGATATCACGGAGTGTAGGGACCTTTTTTATAGGTCGATTGATGACTTGCTTAAATTCTTTGGCTGTTTCGAAAATCAAATGCAGATCCTCTTGGAGCAACCCTTTGATTCCAAGGAGATGATCAACGCTCAACACTTTTGAATCCTGACTCATCTATTTTTTGAAGTATATAAAATTACACAATCTTCGCCATCTAAATGTTTCCATTGTACCTTCACCTTTTCAGATGAAACCGAATCCACTGTTTTTCCAATGTAATCCGGCTGTATAGGTACATCCCTACTAAATCTTCTGTCTATAAGTACCACAAGTTCTATTTTTTTTGGTCTACCAAAATCTAGTATTGCGTCTAGACCTGCCCTAATGGTTCTGCCGGTATATAACACATCATCCACCAGTATGACGTTTTTGTTTTCAACTAAGAATGGTACGTCTGTATTGGATGGGTTGATGAGTTTATCATTTCTTCCAAAATCATCTCTATGAAAGGAGACATCTAGTTTACCAAATTGAATCTCCTTTTGAGTTAAAGCTGTGAGTTGACTGTGCAGTCTTTCAGCGAGAAGAATTCCTCTGGGTTGTAGGCCAACAATGCATGAATTTGTGAAATCGGTGTGGTTTTCTAACAATTGATGACAAAGTCTTTGAATCAAGATATCGAATAAAGTCGTGTCAACAATCTTCTTTTCAGAAAGCATGCAGCAAAATAAGTCTAAAGTTTGTAAAGTTGAAAATAGTTGATGGGAATTTCTTGATTTATTTGGGCTTACCCAAGTTTTATTGCATTTCATTTGTGTCGGGCTGTCCACTAAATCTTTTGGATAAATACTTCCAACAATCAATAAAGTGTTAGGTTCTTGAGCTTAGTCGAAAGGCCGGCCCCTCGACTGAGCTCAGGGACCTACACCAGTGAATCCAAAAGTATACCGTTTCCATCCCTAAGCCAAGGCCTTCTTGGCTAAGCTACCTCCAAATAAAAAAAGCCATCCCAGCTGGGCAGCTGGGATGGCTTCATAATTATTATTTAAAAAGATTTACTCTTTGTCACTTTTAGGATCCTTTTCTGCTTGCTCCATTTTATCTTTCAATGAAGACAATGCATCAAGATCACCAAGAGTTGTTTTCTCTAAGCTATCTGTAAGTTTACGAACTGCTTTTCTAGTGTTCTTAGCTTTAGCTTTTTTCTGCCTAGTTTCTTTTTCATCAGTTACTTTCTTAGCATCTTCATGAATTCTAGCATGAGAAACAATAATCTTTCTATTTGACTTGCTGAATTCAATTACCATGAATTCAATTGTTTCGTCTTTAGCAAGTTTATTGCCATCTTCTTTCACGCCATGTTTTCCTGGACAGAAGGCTTCAACACCATAAGGCATACCAATAGTATATCCTTTGTCAGCCTCTTCAATTACAGTACCTTCATGCAAACTTCCAACTGTAAATACAGTTTCGAAAACTTCCCATGGGTTTTCCTCTAATTGCTTATGACCTAAGCTTAATCTTCTGTTGTCTCGATCTATTTCTAAAACAACAACCTCCATTTCTTCACCAACTTTAGTGAATTCATTTGGATGACTGATTTTCTTAGACCATGATAAATCAGAAATGTGAACAAGTCCATCAATACCTTCTTCCAATTCAACGAAAACACCGAAATTAGAGATATTGGTAACTTTTCCTTTTTGTTTAGCATCAACAGGGTATTTACTTTCAATGCCTTCCCATGGATCTGGAGTCAATCTTCTTGTACTCAAGCTCATTTTACGCTCTTCTCTATCAAGCGTCATGATAACCGCTTCAACTTCATCACTAACATTGAAGAAATCATTTGCTGTTCTTAAATGTTGTGACCATGACATTTCAGAAACGTGAATCAAACCTTCAACACCTGGAGCAATTTCAATAAATGCGCCATAGTCCTGAAGAATAACCACTTTTCCTTTCACCTTGTCACCAACGTTTAAGTTTTCATCAAGCGATTCCCATGGATGAGATTGTAATTGTTTCAATCCAAGAGCAATTCTCTTCTTATCATCATCAAAGTCAAGAATAACCACATTCAATTTTTGGTCTAATTGAACGATTTCTTCTGGATGATTGATTCTTCCCCATGAAAGATCCGTGATATGGATCAAACCATCGACACCTCCAAGATCTATAAATACACCATAAGATGTGATGTTCTTCACGATGCCTTCGAGTACTTGACCTTTTTCCAGTTTACCCATGATCTGAACTTTTTGTTCTTCAAGTTCAGCCTCAATAAGTGCTTTATGAGATACAACAACGTTTTTAAACTCATGGTTAATTTTTACAACCTTGAATTCCATGTTCTTTCCAACATAAACATCGTAATCTCTAATTGGCTTAACATCTATTTGTGAACCAGGCAAGAATGCTTCGATTCCAAAAACGTCAACAATAAGTCCACCTTTAGTTCTGCATTTCACAAAACCAGTGATCACCTCACCAGAAGCTAATGCTCCATTAACACGCTCCCAAGCTCTTAGAGTTCTTGCTTTAGCATGAGATAATACAAGTTGACCATTTTTATCTTCGGTGTTCTCAACATAGACTTCAACTTTGTCACCTGCTTTTAAATCAGGATTATATCTAAATTCAGACAAAGAGATAACACCTTCCGACTTGTAGCCTATATTAACTACAGCTTCTTTCTTTGTTTTTCTAATAACAGTGCCTTCTAATACTTCATGCTCAGCAATAGAAGTCAAGGTTTCTGTATATAGATCTTCCCATTTTTGTTGCTCAGCGGAATCATAAACATCCTGTTTTTTTCCGATAGCATCCCAATTGAAATCCTCTAAAGGTTTAATTTCAGCCGGTGTTGATGGGAGATTTGATTTGGTTTCTGTTTCAGTCTTTGCTTTTGCTGTTTCTTTAGTTTCGCCAGCAACATCCACTTTTTCAGATTTTGTTGGCTCAGCAGCTTTCTTAGACTCAGTTTTGGTTTCTTGTTCGGTTTTAGCTTTTGGAGTCTCTTTTTTAGCTTCAGCTTTAGGAGCTTCTTCTTTTTTGGCTTCAGCTTTTGGTTCTTCCTTTTTGGCCTTTGGAGTCTCCTTTTTAGTTTCAGCTTTTGCTGTTTCGTTTTTGGGAGTTTCTTTCTTAGGCTCTGCTTTTTCTACCGTTTCTTTCTTGGTTTCAGCTTTAGGAGCTTCTTCTTTTTTAGCTTCAGCTTTTGGCTTTGTTTCCTTTTTAGCTTCAGCTTTAGGCTCTTCAGCTTTT
>JALEGO010000127.1 GCA_022763165.1 Flavobacteriales bacterium | reverse complement strand
GATAATATTCTATATATTGGCAGTATGTTCAAAAATAGAATTAAGGACTTCATAATTGATATTAAAAATGGGCTTACATATTCCTTAGCTATAACTATTTGTGAAACTAACGGTAAAAAGCAATATCAGCTAGAAGTTGAATATTACGGTCATTTAGATTCACATAAGCCACAACAAGCTCCTCCAGAATCAGAAATTCAAGATAAGTTGGCCGAGCTTACTAATCATATATATCAAGCAAATCCTGCACTTTTCCAAATATCTACGGAAAGGAAATACGAATTTGTCTTGGAAAATAAATCAGAAAGACATGAAACTGATGAGAAAAGCAAAATTCTTTCAAATTTAACTAGCGTGTAAAACAATGAAAAAAACAATTTTTGTATCCGGGCCACACGGTTCCGGAAAGACTACCCTCATATCTAAATTATTGAATAGAGATATGTTTATAGAGAATAATTTTGATATTAATTTTATTAAGGAATGTGAGAATTTTCCAAACCTTAACAATTTTGAAAAGTGTCTGGTGCGGCTTTACCACAGGATTTACCTTACAAGCTATGCTCGGTCATATTCAAATGATAATCCTAATAAAACTATCATTACTTCTAGAGGGCTATTCGATTCTCTAGCGTACATAAATAGCTACCTAAAAATGGGCTGGATCACTAAGGATCAGGCGCAGAAGATGAAATATATTCTTGGCCACCCTGATAATGAGCCAAATACAATCATATTAAATCCCAAATTTGAAGTGATTAGGGAATGGCTTAACGCTAGGATTGAATTAGGTTCACGTAAAAATAGGGATCGGATATTTTCGTATGAAGATACAGAAGAGTTTGTATCCATTCTTCATGACGAGTTCGTTAAAATGCGCACACTTCCAAACGTCATATACTTAGAAGATAATTGTGAAAGAGAAATTAGCCAAATTATTGATTGGGTAAACCAATGACAAGCCTATTTAACAAGGTAATACATGACTGTGATCCCGGACCAGATGATGCATTAGCGTTAATACTTAGTATGTCTTCTGATAATTGGAGTGTTGAGGGCATTACAACCGTTGCAGGTAATATAAAAGTCTCCCAATGCGCACAAAACGCAAATAAAATTGTACGCCTTTGTGACAAAGATATTCCCATATGTGTAGGTGCCAAAAAGCCTCTAAAAAGAGAAAATCATACACTTGAAGAAGTGTTTGGAAACACAGGATTGCCAGGAATTGAGTACCTTGAATTTATGTACAGTGATTATCAAGAAAACCCACCTGCTGTTGATTTTATAAAGAACAGATTGGAAAGTGATAAATCAAACCACTATGCCATATGTGCCACTGGGCCATTAACAAACCTCGCTGAATTAATTACTCAATACCCAGAATCTGCCTCAAGAATAAAGGCCTTAATTATTATGGGGGGCTGTTATTTCCCTGAACCTATTCGTATGGAAATGGGTAATTTTTTAGCTCCGGGTGCTAGTGTTAAATCGGAATTTAATTTTGCTATTGATCCTGAAGCGGCCAGCATAGTTCTTAATTCCAATATAAAAAATATAACTCTTATAGGGCTAAATCTAACAAGAAAGATTTTATACAATGAAGTATGGAGCCGAAAATTTAAAAATATAGGTAATAAAGTAGCCAGTGCTACAGCTGACATTCTAGACGCAGTTAGTGATAGTCATCAGCGTGATTTAGGCCATTTAAGATCTTCTGAAGAAGACCCAGTTAGAGCAATCCATGATGCTATCAATGTCGTTTACATGGAAAAACCTGAGCTCTTTATTACAGGAAAATACTTCGTAAAAGTAGATAAAGACAACAATACGAATTCACCAGGCTATTGTTCAGTATCAGAAAAACCTAAAGCTGGATTTTCTAAAAAACCCGTAACAATCGTTCTTGATGGTGACTGCGATGCCATCTTTAATCATATATGTCGATGTTTAAGTCGGTATTCGCATTTGAAAGGAGTTTCAAATGAAAAAAATTAAAAACAATTACTCTTTTATTGATAAGGCTGATACCGATGAAATTTATCACCGCTTAGATAGACGGTGGAACGCGAAATCACCAATTTTGAAATATGCTCATCGTAAAAAATTTGAAAAGTTACTTAAGTTTATTGAGCCTGGCCAAAACATTTTAGACATCGGAAGAGGGGGGTCAGTTGACGGCGTTTTAGGAGTTTTAGCTGCTCAGAAAGGAGCTAAAGTTACCATCTTGAACGTGTCTGATAGGCATATAGAATCTATAAAAAGATTTGCTGAAAAAAACGATGTTTTGGACAAAATCTCTTTTATTATTGGCAACCCTCAAGAATGTGAGGAATTTGAAGATAATTCTTTTGATATAGTTATTTCATTACATGTTTTAGAACATTTAGAAAGCACTAGCGAAGGTCTAAAAACCATACACAGATTAACAAATTCGAGAGCGATTATTGCTCTTCCAACCTGCTTAAACCCTTGCGTATGGATAAGGTTTGGTAAACAAAACTGTTATGAAGCGAG
>JALEGO010000126.1 GCA_022763165.1 Flavobacteriales bacterium | reverse complement strand
GCGGCAGCGGATTTTATGATTCAGGTTGTAATGAACTACTACATGAATGAATCATCTAGGGGAGATTGGTCAAAATCAATTGCTTCGGTCGATTACACAAGTGTTGCAAAAGAAGGGTTCAAGGCTCTGTTGCCTTGGAAGACTGCACAAAAAGCCACTGAAATTATTGATGCCGCGCGTATCTCGATCGATAATTATAATCCCGAGACCTCAACAATTGAAAGCGTAGTACAAGACTTTGCGATTAATGTTGCGATTAATCTAAGTGGAGAGGCAGCAGATTTATTAAAGAAACAGGGACTGGATTCTAAAGACCTGTTGGCACTGGCAAGGAATCCAGGTTGGGAAAAAAGGCTTAGAACTTTTGAAAGGTTCAGTCCAAATTGGTCTAAAGGCAGTAAGTCAAAAGCCTTAAACGATTTTGCTGACGGTGTGGAAGGTGTTGTTTCACCTGATGGTGTTAAGACCAGATACTACAACACAGAAACAGGGATTGAAGTTATTGTGGATAACGAAAATCCTTATTTTAGAATTTATGATCATAACCGCAAAGATTATCTTGATAAAAACGGAAACATACCTAGAACTGGTCACTTACTTGGTTCAAAAGCAAAAAACTACAGGCAGTCACAGACACACATTTTAAATGAGGATTAGAACATATTTGATTGGGTTATATGGAGGTGCAGATCGTAAGGCAAAGACTTATTCTGAAATAATCGAATGGTTGTACAACAATCAAGAAACAAAGTATGTGCTCACTTTGAGCGAAAGCGATGTTTATCATTTAGAATATGAAACTGAACTGTTGGATATCATAAATGACGAAAATGAGAGCATGCTCCAAATGGGAGAAGATACCTGGATTCATTCTGAGCATATTAAAACAAAGATTCTAGAAAGAATTCAAGTATCTGAAAATAAAGAGGATAAGTTGGTTCGATCTATTGTCACCTTATTATTACTGTCACTGGAAACTGATGAAAATCTATACTTTTTGTTTTAAGCATTTTTCTAAGATACGAGATATTAAGGCTTTCATTAGTCCTCAGATGAGAATACTTCTTAAGATCATAGTAATGATCTTAGCGCCTAGTTGTTCCTTGTCTCAAAGTGTTGTGGTTCATGCTCTTAAACTAAAAGATAAGGACCTTTTTCGAATGAAGCTTTTCTATGAAAAGGGCGAAAATCCAATGTACAATGGAAGTCCCTCAGGATGGCAATGGAAAACCGCGAAATCAAATGGCGAATTTGATTTTAAGTTTGACAATACCAACCAATTGACACATGCGACTTACAAATCAGCGAGTCAGTCTATTGACTTATTGAATGTCAATTACGATCATAGCGGTAACATAAAAAAGCTAAAAAGAAAAGCCCTCGATCCAAGTTTATCAATTCAAGATGATCTACAATACTCTTACAATTCTGCTAGTCAGCTTGACAATGTTGAAGAATTGGGAGACTTAAATAATGGATTCGAATCTACTCAATCTAGTGCGACTTTTGCATATGATGCGAATGGGAATATGATTCGAGACAACCATCAAAATCTGACGGTTGAATATAATAAAATGAACTTACCTTACTTATTGATTTTTGATTCTGGAGACACTATTAAGAATTTATATCGTTCCGATGGATTGAAATGCGCCATGCGCTATAATGGCCAAACGAAACATTACGTTGGTGGAATCGAATACATTAATGGAGATTTAGAAGCAGTTTACAACAGGGAAGGAAGATCCACTTCTGTTTCGAATACTTTTCAGAACGAGTTTCATATAAAAGATCATCTAGGAAATATTCGTATTGGATTTTCGGATCTCAATTTCAATCATAAAATTGACGGTCATGAAATCTTGCAGGAGCTGCATTATTATCCATTCGGTGCAAAAATTTCTGGTTCATGGGAAGTCATATCGGGAAAAGAAAATAAATATCAGTACAACGGTAAGGAAATGATAGATGAGCTCGATTTAAACTGGATAGATTATGGTGCGAGATGGTATGATCCTCATCTGGGAAGATGGCATACTGTGGATCCCCTTGCTGAAAGGTATTTGAGTTTTAATCCTTATGCTTATGTTGTGAATAATCCGACTCTTTTCTCTGATCCAGATGGAAAACAAATCACCATTCATTATAAAGACGAGAATTGTCAAAACTTGTCTATAGTCTATGAGTATGGGGCGACCTATGCTGGAGATAATCATTTTGTGCAGCAGGTTTTCACTTCATTTGATCACTTAATAGAAAACGACTTGGGTTATGTTATAGGTGCCATTGCTGGAGAACAAGAGAGCATTCATGTTTTCGAAGGCTTTGATCTGGATGATATGTACTATGTTCCAAGTACAAACCAGTTGGCGTATAACCCTTATTCTGGTTTGATTACCAATGACGGAGGTCTGCAATCACCCGTGTTAGGGTTTTATCATGAATTGGTGCATGCCTGGAGTGACGTGATGGACCCCATAGCGCATCAAAAACGGGGAGCGATAGCCGATCCGGATTATTCTAATGCTGAGGAAAGAAGGGTAATTGAGCACTTTGAAAACCCAGCAGCAGAAAAATTGGGAGAAGCAAAGAGGGACTCTCATTCAGGACAAGACGTTTATCAAACAGAGGGACCTCTCACAACCAAACCGGAGAATTTTATAGGGCCATGGCAAAACAGATAAAAACAAATAAAACTAAATTCTTATTCTACTTCATTCTCACAATGCTTTTGCTTGCCAACATTGTTTTGGAGGTTTATGTTTTGGTGGTGCTTTAGGTTTTGATTTTTTAAAGTTCAAGACATTTGTTTGATGGATAGTTCATCTTGTTTGGAAAATGCATGACTACATTTCATGAAATTTGTGATTTCTGAAGTCCTGAAAAATGAAGAACTTCAGGAAAACAACAAGTTACAAATCCAACACATCACAATGGCAAATCCAACTTTATTCACATTATTCATATCCCTTTTCATTGGAATGATTAGTTCAAAAGGGCAAGTTTATACTCACACACCTATTAGGCAATCGAAAGATTTATTCAATCTTAAAATTAGCTATGAAGAACAACTGAACGGAAATCAAATAAATCATGCAGGTAACATTTCTTCTTTAGAATGGCGGACGAAACAACATGAAGGTGGTTACATGCTTCAATACGATGATTTAAATCAACTCATCGAAGCAGATCATTTTCATCGTAATAATAATACAATTGTTGATGATCATCAATATGAATTAGAAATGGTCCAATATGATCTTGATGGAAATATCGAAAGGTTAAAAAGAACTGATGCCACCGAACAAGGAATGGATGATTTGACTTACACTTATCAAAAAAGCCGCTTACATAAAATTGAAGAACTAGGTGATTTGAGTAATGGCTTTGTTACAAATACTTCACAAGGTCAATATCAATATGATCTCAATGGAAATTTAATAAGAGATGATCATAAAGAAGTCTCGATCTTTTATAACAGTCTAGATCTGCCTTACTTATTTGTTTTTGATAGTGGAGATAGTATTAAAATTCAATATTTGGCTACTGGCAAGAAATTCAAAAAAAGAATCAATCAAATAACAAAAGATTATACATCAATTTTCGAATATGTAGATGGCGTATTAGAAAGTGCAGCTCACAACGAGGGGAGATCAACTTTTCTTGGAAATGGGCAATTTCAGAATGAATTTGCTATCAAAGATCACCTGGGCAACACTCGAGTACTCTTTGCAGATATAGATAACAACAACAAAATAGACCCCAACACTGAATTACTGCAAGAAAAACATTACTACCCTTTTGGCTTGACAATGGAGGGTAATTGGGATGTGGTGTCTGGGACAAGTGAAAACAAATATCAATATAGTGGTAAAGAGCTAAATGATGAAAATGGACTTTCTTGGATGGACTATGGCGCAAGATGGTATGATCCTGCAATAGGAAGATGGAATTCGGTGGATCCATTGGCAGAAGAATTTATAAGCTATTCTCCCTACAACTATGTTTTAAATAACCCTACTTTGCTGATTGATCCAGATGGTAGGGCTCCAACAATCTTCACCAACGAGAGTGGCGAAATAATAGCTGAGACCAAGGACGGAAGTGACGATGTGTATGTTATTGAAGATGAAAAACAAGATAGACTTGTTGAAGAATTGAGACATTCAATAGATTTGGGTGTTGATGACGACAAAGATAGAAACAGTAAACTTGGTGAAAAATATGGAAGTAGGCAATATACGAAGCCATATGATTTTAAGGGTTTAGAGAATTGTAATTTGTGTATAAATGAAACGAGCATTTCACCATTAAGTGAGCAGCCTTGGTGGAAAAAATTGACATATACACCAGGTGGGCCAACTAAGCAAGATGCCGCAAAGGCAATGGGTGCCTTGGGTAGTCATAGGTATCACAATGGTGGTGCGTATTGGAAAATCTCTCGGGAGACTATAGAGAAATCGAAAGGCAATTTATCAATTATGATTGGTAGTACTCTGTTTTATCTGCAAAATTCGCCTAGTTTATTTACAGCCAACGAAGAAAAATTAATAAGGGAGAACGAATGTCGAGAGGGTTCTTGCGATCAATAATTAGTTTTGACTACATTCCGTGTATTTTGTGATCGTTTTGATATGAGTTTTTAACCACCTTTACATTATAAAACCAAATAATATGAATAAGTTCTTGAAACAATCAAGAACCTCTAATCTTACAACTCTTAACACATTTACACTTTTATTAACCTTCCTAATCAGATGCTTCAGCACAGGTTTAGTCTTTTTCCAAAATAGACTTTGCTTCAAGATGATCTAGGTTTACCCACTAGAGATGAAGTACATTTTTGTAAAATTGTGATGGTTTTTCATCATAAAATAAATGAATTTTACTAACGAAAACGCAACCGATGGAAAAGAATAGACTACCCAAATCAATTATTCTCTTATTGTTTTTCTACTTGAGTATAGGATCTCAAACCGCAAATAGTCAGGATTTTAAGCAGATTTACAACTTTCAACAACAAGGCTCATCAAACGTGTTAATGAGACATTTGGCCAACTGGGATAACGACCATTATCTCACCATGGCATTGGTTGATACCAATTCAAACATCTCCGATTTTTATGCTACGATCATGAAAGTGAATATGGATGGTGATACAGTTTGGACCAAGTCCTATGCGCCTCATGATTCATTGCAATATGAAGCTTATGCTTGGCCAAGGGTCGAGAGATTCAATAAACGAATCGTAATGAGTCAAGTTGAAAGAGATTCTAGCAGCTCCACATTTTTTTATCTGGATTCTTTAGGTAACACTTTATG
>JALEGO010000125.1 GCA_022763165.1 Flavobacteriales bacterium | reverse complement strand
ATTGCACCTTATTCCCAAATAGCAATATTGGAGCAAATATTCTAAAAACGTAACTCAACCTTATCAATAAAGGTCTAGGTAATTTTTCTAATAGATATTTATAAAGCTTCATTGAAATCAGTTATTGAGTAGTTGTTCAATTTTGTCTGCATAATCCAAAGAATCATCCAAATAAAAATGTAATTCAGGAACTTTCCTTAAATCATTTCTAATTCGATTGCCTAAAGTAAATCTAATTTCACCGACATTGGTGTTCATATTTTCAAGTACTTTCTCGCCATTTTTACCCAGAATGCTCAGGTAAACTTTGGCGATAGACAAGTCTGGGGACATTCTTACTACAGTAATAGTCACTAAACTTTTCTCAAAAAGTTCATGAAACCCACGGGTAAACATAGTACTAAGCTCGCGTTGAATCAAGCTGCCAACTTTTTGCTGTCGGATGCTACTCATGCGGCAAAGGTAGTCGTTTTACCAATAAATCCACTATTCATCATGATACAAATGGAAGTACTAATTGCACAATCTTTCCAGTTATTTCGTACGTTTGCATGGTGCAGAGGTTATTTCAAATTCTCAAGTTCGCATTAAACTACAAAGGCGTAACCTTACTAAATATCCTTTTCAATATTCTGTCTGTTATTTTTTCTATTCTTTCAATTGGCACATTTATCCCCTTATTGGATCTAATAATTATCAAGGACACAGATGATTATGCCAAAATACTTGAACAGGGCGCACCAATACTTGAATTCAGTCCACAATACTTATTAAATAAGATTAATTACGAACTGGCAGTTAAGCTTACTGAAGATCCAGATCTGGGGAAGCTGAATGCATTATTGTTTCTATGCATTATCATCTTCGTTCTCTTTACGTTGAAAAACCTTTTCAGGTACTTGGCAATGTATTTTGTTGCAGTATTAAGAAATGGGATTATGCGCGACTTGAGAAATCAATTATTCTCGAAGTTAACCAAGCTACATGTAAACTTCTTCAATAATGAAAGGAAAGGAGATATCATCTCAAAAATGAGCAATGATGTACAAGACATAGAATGGAGCGTTTTGACTTCAATAGAAATGGTTTTTAGAGATCCAATAGCAATTGTCTTCTACATGTCAGCAATTATCTTTTTAAGTCCAAAACTGACCATATTTGTTTTGATCTTATTGCCTGTTGCGGGCCTTCTCATTGGATCTGTCGGTAAAAGTCTTCGCAAAACCAGTGAGAAAGGACAACAGGTTCTAGGAGTGGTAATCTCTCACATCGAAGAAGCAATTTCGGGATTACGTATTATAAAGGCATTTAATGCTGAAGAAAAAATCAGGGAAAGGTTTTACAAGACCAATGAGGAATACAAAACCTTGATGACCAGCATGTACAGAAAAAGGGATCTCGCCTCTCCTATGAGTGAATTTCTGTCTGTAATTGTAATGTTAACGATCACATGGTTTGGTGGCAAGTTAATTATTGAAAGCAATGGACAAGAGGGCTTGACTGGTTCTGAGTTTCTAGTTTATATAGGACTATTCTCTCAAATAATTCCTCATGCAAAATCACTCACAACTGCCTATTTAAATATGCAAAAGGGAGCGGCTTCTGCAAAACGGATCGATGAAATTTTAAATGTAGAAAATCAGGTTAAAGAACCCGAAAAACCAGAGACTTTCCAGGCTTTCAAAAATAGGGTAACCTATGAAAACGTAGATTTTGAGTATGTCGAAGGACAAACTGTTTTGAAGGATGTCTCTTTCGAGATTGAAAAAGGACAGACTGTGGCTTTAGTGGGGGCATCAGGTGGAGGTAAATCAACCATTGCGGATCTTTTACCACGTTTCTTTGACCCAACAAGCGGTGCTATTAAAGTAGATGGTGTAGACATAAGACGTTTACCTGTAAAAGCGCTCCGATCATTGTTTGGAATTGTTACTCAACAGTCAATTCTATTCAATGATAGTGTCAAAAACAACATTGCCTTTGGTATGTCTGGTGTTCCTGATGAAGCAATTGTTAAAGCTGCAAAAATTGCCAATGCCCATGAATTCATCGTTGATTTATCTGATCAATATAACACCAACATAGGAGACCAAGGAACAAAACTCTCTGGAGGACAAAAACAACGATTGAGTATTGCAAGAGCTGTTTTGAATGATCCAGAGATTCTCATTCTGGACGAAGCTACTTCCGCCTTGGACACTGAATCTGAAAGATTAGTCCAAGAGGCGCTCGACAAGCTTATGGAAAACAGGACCACATTGGTCATTGCTCATAGGCTATCTACTGTTCAGAATGCCCACAAAATATTAGTTGTTGATAAGGGTAGAATTATTGAAAGTGGTACTCATTCTGAACTATATGAACTCAAAGGGACTTATAGAAACTTATGTGATTTACAATCTCTTTCCTAAGTATTGGCCCAATTTTGTATAAATTTGCGTTTTCTTTAAAAAGCTCAAATAAAATATTGATTATGAAAAAAATTTACACCTTGGCAATGGCCATTTTGCTAAACGCAGCTCTTGTCTTTGGACAGGACACGATTAACGTGTCAGATTTTGCTACCATAGGTGATACTATTCGTTTAGTTGATGATTTGGATATCACTGGACTTACTGCGGGAAGTGCTGGACCTAATCAAACTTGGAATTATTCAAATCTAGATGTAAATGATGTAGATACACTTGCAGTTTTGGATGCTAGCACTACACCATACTTTTCTTCAATGCCTTCGAACACCAACTTAGCGATTTATGATGGCAGCTATGCATATATGGATGTAAATGCAAACTCAGCGTCTATTGTTGGCTTAGGTGGTGATATTCTTGGATTGGGTGTTCCTGTTGAAATTGCATTTGATGATGATTTCCAACAAATCGAATTCCCAACGATGTATCAACATGCCACTAAGGATACGTCTAGCTTTTCAATAAAAGGAGCTCCAGCTGACTTTGGGCTAACCGGACTTCCTATTCAGGTTGATTCTATTAGAGTAAATTCTGTTACTTATTCGACAGATACAGTTGATGGTTGGGGACAACTTATTACACTAACTGATACTTTTAATTGCATCAGAAGATGGAGAACCGAATATAGAATTGATTCTATCTTCATTATTGCTCCACTTTTAGGGCCAGGATGGCAATTAGTACCAGCAGCGTTTATGGGCGGTTTTCCTCCTCCCTATAACCAAGGTAATCCTACGATTATAGAAGACTACAAATTTGAGTGGCTTTCAAGCGATGCAGAATATATTATCATGACCATTTTCACTGATGATAGTGGTAACAATCCTACCAGAGCAAGATTCCTGACTGGAGAAAAATTGATCGCTCAAATAGTATCGTCAAAGAATGTTACGTGTAATGCGGGTACCGATGGTACAGCGACAGTTGCTCCAGTTTTTGGTACAGCACCATTCACTTATGCGTGGGATGCGGCTGCTGGCTCTCAAACGACTGCAGTTGCGACTGGCTTAGGTGCTGGAACTTATACTGTAACCATTACAGACGGGCTTGGAGATGTTGCAGTTGGTAGTTTTACCATTACTGAACCTGCAGCTATTGCGATCTCTACAACTGTTGTGGATGCAAGTTGCGCTACATGCACGGATGGAGAATATTCAGCTGCTGCTGGCGGTGGTGCTGGTGGATACGGTTATTCTTGGAGCTCAGGAGAAACATCTAGTTTGGTAACAGGAGTAGGTCCCGGAACCTACACAGTGACTGTAACTGATGCATCAGGGTGTGTTTCAACTTCCTCGGTAACGGTCGGCAGCTGGCCTTTAAGTGTTGCAGAATTAGAGCACTCCGGAGCAAAAGTTTATCCAAATCCTTCCAATGGCTTGATAAACTTGGAAATGAGCAATACTTCGACCATTGATTATGAATTAATCAACCTACTTGGTGAAATGATCGAACGCAAAAGAATCGTTGCCACACAGGGCGTTAATCAGTTAAATTTGAACGTTGCAAACGAAGGCATTTACTTCCTGAATCTATATAACGACAAAGGTTTATTTGATAGTCTGAAGCTGACGATCATAAAGTAATATTAAACCACATAAATTCAATGAAAGGCTGGGGAGATCCTCAGCCTTTTTTTTTTAGATATTTGTAAGGTGATATTGACGTAAGTGGCAAAACTCGAAACCTATAGTATTAAGAACTGGACAGTATTTGGCAGAAATCGTTTCAGCCCTCCATTTAAAATTTCAGACTCACTTATCAATGAAGCTAGAATAGTGTATGTGGTAAACGGTTCTTCAAGGCTCTATTCTGCCAAACAATATATCAATTTGAATAGTGGTGATCTTTTCATTATGAAAGCAGACAATTTCATCAATGATTGGAAAATAAATGAAGATGGCTTAGAAACCGAGGTTATTGTATTTCAATTAAAATCGGATTTATTGAGCTATTTATATGGAGATGAACCACCTGATGGCTTGGTTCAATCAAAAGAAAAAAAGGTTGTCGATGCTTTGGCAAAAGTCAGTCCTTCACCACTAATAAAATCCTATTTTGAAACCCTGAGAAACTATCTTAATGAGGCAAGTGTTCTAAACGAGCAAATTATACTCCTTAAAACCAAAGAAATAATTTCTCTCATAATCAACCTAGATTCACAAAACGGCATTAAACATATCTTCAGCTCTTTATTTCAAAAAAGAGATTATTCATTTCAGGAAGTAATTCAAAAAAACTTATACGAATCACTGAATCTTGAAGATCTTGCCTTTTTAACGAATAACAGCTTATCCACTTTCAAGCGAAAATTTCAATCAATTTACGGAACCACTCCCAATAAATATTTCGTTTCAAAAAGACTCGAAAAAGCCCAAAACCTTTTAATGGCCAGCCAACTTAATATCGCTGAAATAGCTTATGATTGTGGTTTTAGTGACGAAAGCTACTTCACTAAAACCTTTAAAAAGTATTATAATATCACACCTACAGAATTCAGAAAGTCAACTTGAATGAAAATTACCATTCCTTGACCTGATTTTCCATTTACTTCGATTTTTAGCTCGATACCTTTGAATTATAAATTAAAGTTTAAAGTTATGGATCTAAAAAAAGTGTTATTCTCAACTGTCCTCTTTACCAGCTCATTAGTTCAAATATATGCGGGAGGGCCATGGACTCTTAAGAAAAAAGAAGCCTTTATTCAAGCACAAACCACCATACCCGTTTATGCGTACAATTCTATGCTAATGGGCAGGTTTATCAATGATGTTCAGGGTGTGAATCGAAAAACCATAAACGCAGATTTCGGAATTTATGTGGAATATGGTTTGCTTAATAATTTGACACTCATCGGAAAAATACCTTTCAAATATGTCAGAACAGGTGAACTGACTGATCAGACTTATTTCGAAGATGTGTTAGAAGCAGGAAGTTTAATTGGAATGAGCAACACCGAATTTGATGTCAAATACAAGATACTTGATAACAAGGTCAAGGTAGCACTTTCAGCAAATTCTTTATGGAATACAATCAATCAAGATTTACCAAAAGGACTTGCCACAGGGTTTGATGCAAACGCCTTTGGTATGACTGCACATATTGGTAGAGGAAATGAAAAACACTATGGTTTTCTAGAAATTGGTTATCAAAAATACACTAACAACTTTAGTGATGTTATCGAAATTAGAATAGAACATGGCTGGCGATTGAAAAATGACCTGAACATCGGGGTCAACTTAGACGCCAGGCATAGTCTGGAAAACGGAAGTTACTTCAATGAAAATTTGGCTCAAACAGGACTATCTCCCAACGACCAAGAGTGGGCTGCGATAGGTGTTAAAGCCGCCTACGAAACAAAAAATGGCATTGGTCTGAATATGGCAATGCCACTGATACCAATAAAATTTCAATACACGGGTTTTAACGGAGTTCTGAGTTTCGGTATTTACAAAAAAATAAATTCTTAAGAAATATGACTCAGAAAGTAAAAAATGCGAATATTCTAATTACAGGCGCAAATGGAGGTATTGGAATAGAAGTGGTTAGGTTATTGATTGAACAAGGAGCCAAAAAGATCTATTTGGCTTGTCGAACTCAAAAGAAAGCAGAAGAAGTAATCTCAAAACTTCCAGGTCATGAACACCTATTGGTACCCATTGGTAATTTTGACATGACAAATCCGAAATCAATTGCATCTGCAGTAGAATTCAAACCTAAGGAGACCTTAGATATTGTTTTCCTTCAAGCTGGCGGAATGGTAGTATCAGAAGGATTTGAATTTGTAGAAATTAATGGAAAATGCGTTGAAAAGACCATTCAACAAAACGCAATTGGAGGGATCCTCACTTTTCACTATTTAGATAAGAAGGGACTAATCTCTCAAGATGCAAGAATTGTTTTTGCTGGAGGCGAAGGAGCTCGTGGAATCCCGAATTTCATAAGAAAACCTGATTTCAAAACGCCTAAAGACTTAGAAGACTACATTTCCTCGGCCGAAGGAAACTACAGCGCAATTGATGCCTTGGGAGTTTCAAAATTTGTTAGTGCACTATTGGTACAAAAACTATCCATGAACACTAAATCCAGGGATATATTATGGTTCTCTCCAGGGTTGACAGGAGGTACTAAAGGTTTAGACGCATTAAAGAATCCTAAAAGATTTTTGATGAAGCATATTGGGTTTCCTATTATGCAATTCTTAGGTGTTGCACAGGGACCAAAGCGTGCGGCTATGAAATACGTTGGTTGCCTCAATGGCGAACATGGAAAAAATGGAGATTTAATTGGGGCCCCTGAAGGCAAGGCAATTGGCAAGCTTGTCGATCAAAAGCCAATGCATCCATCTCTTACAAACCGAAAGTTAATCGATGAACTTTGGGCTTTTATTAGCGAAGTGTACGGGCTTCAAAATGTGGAAAGAAAAGTGATTAATAAATTAAAACTAACAACATGAACGAACAAAAGTTAAATGAACTAGAAAGTAGAATAAAGTGGAACAAAAAACATTTAAGAATTGTCTTTATTATTTCAGTAATTGCTCTACTCGCCATTGCAGGGCATTTTTACTTACATGCCACCGGAAAATTACCTCATTGATCATACCATTATTTAAGATTTGAATTAAGCGGCCAAATAAATGTTTTGGCCGTTTTTTTTTAACCACTACACTCTTATTAACCAGAGCCTGCAAATGGAGATTCTCATTACAATTCGATTCAGATTTCAACATTTTCAATGCATAAAAAAAAGCGCTCATTGAGCGCTTTCATAAGATTATATTGCAAGATTTAAGATCTACTGGAGCACAACCTTGAAGCTTTTTGTTCTATCATTACTGAGCTCAACGTTGATCAGATAAATACCTCGTTCGACTTCGTTCAGATTTAAGATACCGTCTCTATTCGCAAAATTCTTTATCAGTTTTCCAGACATATCACACAACACGACTGACTCTAATTCATTTTTGTCAATACTTCCGAAATTAATAGTCACATCCGTAGTTGCAGGTATAGGATAAATTCCAACTTCCTCATAGCCATCCCATAGGAAATCAATACCCACTGGATATTCAACTACATTCACAGCAGCCTCAAAAGTATCCACAACAATGCCTCCTTGAAGTTGGGCTGGTGGCGGAACCGGCCAAATAACCACAACATTTCCATTGTTCAATTGGAATGCTCCGGGATTCAACAGCGTATCAGATCCAAAATTGAACACCATCGTGTCCGAGTAGGGGTTTGTCTGTTGCGTATTAAATATAAAACTTTTTGTCGCAGCCACAGTAATATTTCCAGCCAAATCCTTAACACCAATATGCATCTCGCAGTTATAATTTGAAATACCGCTCATAAAGGCTTGATCATCAACAGTAAAATACATTGTTATACTACTTTGAGATAAAATCAAGGGATCTGGGATTGATGTACCCGAATCTATTGTCATTGTTTGTCCAAACGCATCTGAACAAAGCACAACCGCCATCAATAGATAAAATGTTTTGATTATTGTTTTCATATTCTTAAAGTCTTAAAGTCCTAATCTTCTATACAATTATAGGTGAAAAAGATGAGGTTCACACTATTTATTTGTATATTTCTTACTTGTTCAAAAAAGACATATGAAAATCCTACCAGATATTATAAGAGCCATGTCCAAAGAGGAATCCCGGACACTGAAAATCTTTCTTACAAGAACT
>JALEGO010000124.1 GCA_022763165.1 Flavobacteriales bacterium | reverse complement strand
GCATAGATTCGGTCCACATTTCGTCAGGCTCAATGTGACATAAAAGCAGTGCGGTGGTGAGCCTGACGAACTACAAACGGCCCATTTCTAAGCAAAAGGATATCACTTCACCCCCTCACGCGGGCTTGCTTATTTTTGATAAGTTGCTTTATAGGTTCTACTTCCTTTTACATTTCCTGAAGTTTCAAATTGTGGATGTACCTCAAAATACTTTTTGGTCGCTTTGGAGCCGGGCATATTCGCATTGTCCAGCAACACAATGGTTCCATCAACGAAGTTAGGTTCTAACATTTTCAATAAGTCAATATTGATCTGTGACCAACCATCCATAAAGAAGAAATGTACTGGTTCATCAATATTGCTCAGTGTTTTCAGCGCATCTCCCCTTCTCAAGTCTATAAGATGCGAAACTTTGGCTTGATCAAAATGGGCCTGAGCAATGTCCGCTTTATCCCCCAATAATTCGGTAGTAATTACTTTGCCACAGGTTTGTTCTGCGGCTGCAGCTAAATACAACGTTGATAAACCAAAAGAGGTACCATACTCCACAATGCTTCTAGCTTTTGCCGCCACAATCATATCATACATTTCTTGACCTTGATCTGCTCCAATGGCCATGAAGGTTTCTCGCATATCTTCGGGTTTTAATCCAGTAAAAATACCTTTAGCCAAACCTTTTAGAAGTTTGGGCAATTCTTTTGCTGCTTCAGTATGTAAAGTTTGCAAAGTCCGTAACAAACCTATATTCGTTATCGTATTCATATTTATTCGATTTAATTATTAATTGTAAGGTCCGCTTGCACGCAAACCGATTCTTCGAGAAAGACGCTACAGTTTTAAGTTTTTCCTGATTTAACATATTTAGTTTTTATAATTTTTAACGTCAAAACTGAATTTTGATAGACATATTCAAGGCCAGAAAAATTTTAATCTCGGAGTTTATAATCATAAATGAGAACTTAAAATTTTGATAACGCAGAAGATGACATCAAAAGCAGTTTATATCCAAATTTTGTAACTTAGTCTTAAATAATCAAGTAGTTATAATAAAATTACATAGTCATAAAAATTAGACTTATAATGATTATCAATATCTTATGAGCGAAAAAATTTTAGAAAAAAAGTCAAGTGATCCTGAAACATGTCCTGTTACTTTTTGTATGGGCGTCATTGGGGGTAAATGGAAACCTATAATCATCCATTTAATTACAAAAGGAGGCAATCGTTTTGGAATTCTACAAAGAGGCATAGAGGGCATCAGCAAACAAATGTTAACCAAGCAACTTAGAGAACTGGAAGAAGATGGCATTTTAGAACGTGTTATTTATCCTGAGATTCCACCAAGGGTAGAATACTTCATAACAAATAAGGGCAACTCCCTTCTACCCATAATTGAAAGTATGCGTGTATGGGGTGAAGAACAGATGCCTTAACAATTATACAATTGAACATTTTAGACTAAAAACTGTTTCTTTTTTGATGAGCAAGAAAACCACTTTGAATCACGGGGAACTCATTCCTAAGGAACTTTCTGAAGAGTTAAGAATTTTTCAAGAACAGGGCGATGAGCATGTAATGACTTCGATAGAAACGCCAATGCGAAATGATGCTTTTGCACTCAGCGATGAAGAGAAAAAGCAAAAAATCGCTGCTCACTTTGAATCAATCATGAATATTTTGGGATTGGATTTAACAGATGATTCATTGAGAGGCACTCCGCACAGAGTCGCTAAGATGTATGTAGATGAAATATTCTCAGGCTTAAATCCTAGAAACAAGCCTTCCATCAAATTATTTGAGAATAAATACCAATATGGAGAAATGTTATTAGAAAAAAACATCAGTTTTTATTCTAATTGTGAGCATCATTTCGTACCTATTATTGGAAGAGCCCATGTTGCCTATATTAGCAGTGGTAAAGTCATTGGACTCTCTAAACTCAACAGAATCGTTAAGTATTTTGCAAAGCGTCCACAAGTGCAGGAGCGGCTTAACGTTCAAATAGGAAAAGAATTACAGTCGATTCTGGAAACAAAGGATGTAGCAGTCATTATAGATGCCAAACACCTATGTGTTTCATCAAGAGGTGTTGAAGATGATACCTCTAGCACAGTAACCACCTTCTTTGGTGGACAATTCAAATCCGATACCACCAGACAAGAATTGATGAATTACATCCAACTCAACACAGAAAAATTTTAAGGATTCCATTCTCCTGCTGACTCGATCTTTTGAAGAAAAAAGATCAAAAAAAATCAATAACTTTATTGAATCAGCACTACCTTAAAATGAAATACTTCTGCCTTACACTACTTGCGTTCTTCACGGTAATCTGTTATTCGCAAGAAAATAGTCAATTTCTTGAGCTTCAAAAAGAAATCAAAGAAAATCCAGATGCACATGGTAAATGGCTTCACCGCTACATGGACTATGCCACTAAAAGAGTATCTCTTGATGGTGAGCTCCCAGATATGGAGGAATATTACAAAGAAGTAGAACAAGAATTGGCAAAAAGAAACTCTAACAGCCGAAGTGGTCAATGGATACCTTACGGACCTTTTGGGCCTCCAGATGTGCCTAATCCATTCTTTATAGTTGGAACAGGAAGAATCAATTCTGTCACATTTCACCCAACAGATACCAATACATTATATATAGGAGTTGGTAGAGGTGGAGTTTGGAAAACTACAAATCATGGACAAAGCTGGACACCATTAACAGATTTTTTACCTACGTTGAGGGTCTCGGACGTGGCCATAGATCCCAATCAACCCGAAACAATATATGCTAGCCTTGGAGACTATGCTTACTTAGGGGTGGCACTGAATTGGGATGATCGCAAAAGAAATATTCTCTATGGTATGGGAATATATAAATCAGTTGATGGAGGTTCCACTTGGAACCCAACAGGCTTATCATATTCAGACCCAAACTTCGATGGTTCAACTTTCAGAAGGACTTTTGTAAAAAATGGAGATTCCAATGAACTGCTAGCCGCAGGGACAACTGGCATGTGGAAATCTTATGATGGAGGGACAACCTGGACAAAAGTTTATAACGATTTGATGTGGGATATTGAAAGATTGGAATGGACAGATACGCTCTACGCATCAACAGGGCAAATTTACAATAATGGTCAAGCCATCATTTTAAAAAGCACAGATTTTGGAAGTACTTGGTCTCCGTTGAGTACAGGAATCAACCCAAATTTAGTGCAGCGTATAGAATTGGCTGTAACTCCTGCAGATCCTAATTATGTTTATGCTGTTGCTTGTGATATCAACAATGATTATTATGGTTTATTCAGGAGCACTGATGGCGGTTCAACATGGAATCAACAGGCCAGTCAACCAGATCTATTCAGCTATGATCATACTGATCCTAATGCATATGCCAATCCTATCTACGATATGGTATTATTTGCTGATCACAACAATAAGGATAAAGTAGTTGTTGGAGGGATTAACATTTGGGGCTCTGATGATGGAGGTGTCACTTGGGGACCTGTTGGGTATTGGACATCGGCCTACGGTCCTAGCGTTCATGCCGATCAACATCAAATGCGTTACAATCCATTAAGTGGTCAATATTATCTCTGTGGAGATGGAGGGATTTATTGTACTTCAGATGTTCAGATAGGAGATTGGAATAGCCCCCCCTTCCCCACTGTCTGGCAAGATTTGAGTTACAACTTGCAAATCACCGCTTTTACAAGAGTTCATTCTAGCAAGACCAATCCAGACAGAGTCATTTCGGGTGCTCAGGATAATGCGACATACTTCTATAATGGTTCTCAGTGGTTAAACATATTTGGAGGAGATGGCATGGATGGAGCAATAGACCCTGTAGATCCCAATATTATTTATGGAAGTTCTCAATATGGCAATTTCTCTAAATCTTTGGATGGAGGAAACACTTACTCAAGTATTTTATATGCATCAGGAGATTGGAATACCCCATTTCGACTAGATGACAATAACAATACTAACATTGTAGTCGCATCAAAAAATGTTAAGTTGTCTACCAATTCTGGGAATTCATTTTCAAATATTAGCAGCTTCCCAGTCAATCAGACCATTGGAGATGCTATAGGATCGACCGCTTTAGAAGTTGCAGAACACAATAGTAATTATATCTATACCTCAAAAAGAATCTGGCAGACATATCAAGTTCCATCGGCAATGTGGAGAACCAAAAACAATGGACAGACTTGGGATGATGTCAGTAATGGTTTGCCCACAAATCTTTACTTAACCGGAATCGATTCCGACCCAGACGATGAGAATCACATTTGGGTAACCTGTAGTGGTTTTGATCAAGGAAGTAAAGTATATGAATCCACTGACGCTGGAGACACTTGGATCAATGTATCTTATGATTTGCCAAATATTCCCACAAACCATATCCTTGTTTATCATGCGAATGGCATCAAGTATCTTATAGTAGCGACAGATGTTGGATGTTATTACAAACAAGACACTGCCAATTCTTGGCAACTCTTAGGGAATGGTTTACCGAATGTAGTTGTGGATGACTTAGATTATAATCAAACAGATAATATTATATACGCTGCTACTTTTGGCCGTGGTATTTGGAAATACGATCTTTCACAATTACCCATAGGCACACATTTAGAAGACAAGAATATCTTAAACGGAATTCATGTATTCCCAAATCCTACTGAAGACAAAATCTTTGTAAATATGGATAAACCGCATCCAATCACTTACGAAGTCATTGATGTACAAGGAAGAATTATCACAACGGGAATTGAAAATTCTTCATTTGACTTAAATCTTAACAAAGGAATATTTTGGTTGAGAATTATGGATGAGCAAGAAGTGTTTATAGAGCGTATTGTATCGCAATAAATAGTCACTACTTAATTTGTTCAGGTCTTGCCTGCCAAATGGCAATGAATAGACCGGTAGACATTTTTCGAGCCTTTTGCTTGGCTTTATCGGCTAGAGCTCCATACCAATTATTATCAATGCTTTCTATCCACAACTGCAACCACCGAGCAAAGTGTTCTTCTTTAATGCCATAATTCCATTTTTTATCAACCTGCTGATGTGCTCGAATAGGACTACCTGAGTATATCTTATTTTCGAGTAGATTGGCCTCCCAGAACGAACAAATCTTTTGGATATGTTCAGGCCACTCAGAATCCGGAATCAGCTTATTAAAAATAGGTCCTATGAAATTATCTTCTCGAGCTTCTGAATAAAAATCTTTCACAAGCTTTTCAATGTCAGATTTGGATTTTAACTCTTTCATGCTCCAAGAAAGATTAAAATTACATAATTAATTAAATATCTGTATTTCAAATACATACTGATAGTTCAAACGAAATTAATAGACCTTATTAACAAAGAATGACTTTATTAACAACATTGTAAACATAAATTTAAGCCAATGTTAACTTAATGTTAAGAACTAAAATGTTTTTTTTCTTGT
>JALEGO010000123.1 GCA_022763165.1 Flavobacteriales bacterium | reverse complement strand
TGTCCAGGGCTTGCGCTCGGTTCTATTGGAAATACCAATTGGATCAAGAGGAGCAGCAAAAAATTCATGCAAGGTTTAAGGGTATTGGAGAGATCATAAGATTATTTCCAGATACTAAAATGTTCGATGATTTGATTGAGGAAATTCAAAACAAGATCGTGCTGTGGAATGATAATAAAAGACTGTTCGATTTAGAGGGAATTGATGAGGCAGGTGTTTATTTAATTCATGAAATAGCTACCCGAGATTACTTTGTTTTAAGTCATGAATCCGCTCAATTATTAGATAAATTCACTTCTTTCTTAAAGAAGAAAAAGGAATGGAATGCCTTCAGTAATTCAATAAAGAAATTAGATCCAATTGCTCAATTTAAGCTGATTGTTAAGTGGTTGAAGGCTTTCATAATTGATGAAAATGTTCATGATTATTGGGGCTTAATTGAAGAGTCTGCTGTACAGCTTATGGTAGGCGCCATCCATGAAGATCACATCATCCATGTTCCCATGACGCTCAAATTAGAAGGTCTTTTAGGTACCCATGACATTATTGAAGGAGGGAATTATCAATTGAATTTTCACCAGTTTTCAAATAGACTAAAGCAATTTGAACGAATTAATGTTCCAATGTATGCACAGTATATGAAGCGGAAACATCAATTGACAGATGACTTCAAAGAAGAATTGCGATTATCAGAATTCATGCCCAAAGTAATGTCATCATTTGTAAGAAATAAACTTATAGATGAAGTCTATTTAAATGTAATAGGCGATAACCTGGCGAAACAAATTGGATCAGCGGGTGAAAATAAGCGAACAGACCTGATGGGTATGCTCTTGCTCATTTCCCCTCCAGGATATGGAAAAACAACTCTCATGGAATACATTGCCAATCGATTGGGTATTATATTCATGAAAATCAATGGTCCGGCAATTGGACACCAGGTGACTTCTTTAGACCCCGAAAGTGCTAACAACTCTGCTGCAAAAGAAGAACTGGAAAAGTTAAATCTTGCATTCGAAATGGGTGATAACGTAATGATTTACTTGGACGATATCCAGCATTGCAATCCTGAATTTCTTCAAAAATTCATCTCGCTCTGTGATGCTCAGAGAAAAGTGGAAGGTGTATATAAAGGAAGGTCGAAGACTTATGATTTGAAAGGGAAAAAAGTATGCGTGGTGATGGCTGGTAACCCATATACTGAAAGTGGCGAAAAATTTCAGATTCCAGATATGCTTGCCAATAGATCTGATATTTACAATTTAGGAGATGTAATTGGTGATAACGAGACTACTTTCAAATTAAGTTATATCGAAAATGCGCTGACGTCAAATCCTATCTTGGCGAGATTGGCAAACAAAAGCTTTGAGGATGTTTATACCTTCATTCAGTGGGCCGAAACAGGTACGAAAGAAGGTTTGGATTTTGAAGTAAGCCATTCTGCGGAGGAGGCGAATGAGTATGTCAATTTGCTTAAAAAGCTTCTGGTTGTGAGAGAGGTGATTTATAAAGTGAATCAGCAATACATATATTCAGCTGCTCAATCGGATGCATATCGAACGGAACCTGCTTTCAAATTGCAAGGGAGCTACAGAAACATGAACAAAATCGCGGAAAAGCTGCTTCCCGTGATGAATGAACATGAACTCAACACCTTAATCCTGTCCCACTATGAAAATGAAAGTCAAACTTTAACGAATGGTGCTGAGGCCAATATGCTTAAGTTTAAGGAATTGATAGGGAAGTTGTCAGGCCAGGAATTAGAGCGTTGGAATACGATCAAATTAAAATTTCAAAAAAACCAACAGCTCAAGGGTTTTGGAGAAAGCAATTCCATGGGGCAAATGTTATTGAAAGTTGAAGATGTTAATGCTAGTTTAGGTGGTATTCAACAAGCACTGACACAAGCGGTGCAGGGCAGGCCAGCAAGTGTCAATAAGATTGGAGTAAATAAGCAGTCGGAAGCCTTAGAAGAATTGGTTCAGGCCTTGGGTAGTCAAAGTGAAAGCTTAAAGGCCATGACCAATCATTCAGATCAACGATTTGAGAGTTTGATGAAGCAGTTGATCAAAGTAGCTGAGAATTTTCAAAAACCAAAGGAACTGGATGATCCAAATGTCGATTTAAGAAATAATAAAGAACTGAAGAAACTTCACAAGGCTCTTAGAATAGACGTTATTGAGAAGGGATTTATTACGGAGCAATTGAATGAGTATTTTAGTTACGGATTTGAGTTTCACAACCTAGGTAAGGTTAATATTCAAAGCTTTTCTGGAATAGTAGAGTTTTATAACGCTAAAAAAGAAAAGTTATACGAAATGGATATCTATTACAAAGATGGCGTTCCTGCTGGACAGTCAGTAGAATGTTCTACCAAATCCATTTACAATTCTTTTTCGGAAAAGGACAATGTATTTAAAGAGGCTTATTTAGATCAGTTGGAAGTGATTTGGTTACCAAGAAGTATTGAATTTGAGAAAGGAAAAGCTAAGGCTCAGAAAAAGAGCTCAGAACTTTAAGATTTTAAAGATAGTGCCGAATGATACTGGTATCCTCAAAATCCACTTAGATTAGACCTAAATTTCATGGAAGAATTGAATATCTTCGCAGCAAAATCAAGTTCATGGAGTACCGAATTGAAAAAGACACTATAGGAGAAGTTAAGGTTCCTGCTGATAAATATTGGGGAGCGCAAACAGAACGTTCAAGGAATAATTTCAAAATTGGTCCTGAGGCGAGTATGCCTCTTGAGGTGGTTTACGGCTTTGCTTACTTAAAAAAAGCTGCTGCAAGAACCAACAATGAGTTAGGTGTTTTGTCTAAAGAAAAATATGAACTTATTGCAAAGGTTTGTGATGAAATTCTTGAAGGTAAATTAGATGATCAATTTCCTTTAGTAGTCTGGCAAACAGGATCTGGTACTCAATCCAACATGAACGTGAATGAGGTTGTCGCGAATCGAGCTCATGTCTTGGCTGGAAATGATTTAGGACAAGGCGATCGTATGATTCATCCAAATGATGATGTGAATAAATCACAATCCTCCAATGATACTTTCCCGACAGGAATGCATATTGCTTGCTACAAAAAGGTGGTAGAAAGCACAATACCTGGAATAGAAAAACTAAGAGATACACTTGCTAAAAAAGTAGAGGATTTTGGTGATGTCGTTAAAATAGGTAGGACGCATATGATGGATGCTACACCGCTTACTGTTGGGCAGGAGATGTCTGGATATGTATCGCAGCTTGACCATGGTTTAAAAGCGCTTAAAAACACTTTAGAGCATCTTTCTGAATTGGCTTTGGGTGGCACTGCTGTGGGTACAGGCATCAATACACCTGAGGGATATGCGGAATTAGTAGCCAAGCACATCGCTGATTTTACGGGTTTACCTTTTAGGTCTGCCGAGAATAAATTTGAGGCGCTTGCAGCACATGATGCTATTGTTGAAACGCATGGCGCATTGAAGCAGCTTGCTGTGAGTTTGATGAAAATAGCCAATGATATCAGACTATTGGCATCTGGACCAAGATCCGGTATTGGCGAACTGGTCATACCGGCCAATGAACCTGGTTCATCTATCATGCCTGGTAAGGTAAATCCTACCCAATGTGAGGCTTTGACTATGGTATGCGCGCAGGTGGTAGGAAATGATGTCGCTGTGACAACAGGGGGAATGAATGGCCATTTTGAGTTGAATGTTTTTAAGCCAATGATGGCATATAATCTGTTGCAATCTGCTCAATTGCTTGCAGATGCC
>JALEGO010000122.1 GCA_022763165.1 Flavobacteriales bacterium | reverse complement strand
TCGGATTTTGATCCAGGAAACAATTCCTTTAATCTCATATCAAATGGAGGAACTGATGTTTTTATGGCACTTTATGATTCAAATGGAAACTTTAAAGGTTCAGGTAGCATCGGTGGATGGGGAAATGACTGGGTAAGTCATATAGCCGCTGATAACAACAATATATGGATTGCTGGACATTATGGAGATCCTATAGATATGGACCCCGATAATAGTTCGACTTTCATTCTGAACCCCAAGGGCTCAAGTGACGGTTTTCTGGCTAAGTATAATCTTTCCACTGTCACTACAACGGAAGAAATGTTTTCAAATAATCAGGTTGACATATACCCAAACCCAAACCAGGGACAGTTTTCAATCAAAAGCAATAGCCAAAACTTCTCCATTCAAATATTTGATGTACACGGAAAGATTATAAAGCAATTGGAAAACTATAATAACAATACAGTTTTTAATATTCCAAGTGTACCTGGAATCTACTTTCTTAAGCTTAAAGACGATAATGACACTATTGTGAAGAAATTTATTGTAACCATGTAGTTTGATTAGAATAATGCTGTTAATGAGATTGTTGTGGCGGCATTATTCTTTCTTTAATTCAAGACTAATTGTCTCCATAGATAATGGGATTCTTTCCATCCACACTTCCAACAACTTTGAACTCAGTCCTTCTATTTTTCGCCCTCCCATCGGGATAATCTGTTCCATCAGGAAGGTTATTGTCAGCAATAGGACGACTTTCACCATAGCCTCTAGCCTTCAGCCTATTCGGGCTGATATGATCGTGTTTGATCAAATAATTGACAACGCTTTCAGCTCTTTTCTGAGATAACTTCTGATTATAATCAGCTGACCCATGATTATCCGTATGTGCAGAGATTTCAATAATCAGTTTTGGGTTTTCAGTAAGTACCTTATAAATCGTACTGTCGATAGTTGTTTGAGCGGATTCAGTCAAATACCACTCGTCAAATGGGTAATAAATATTCTTTACAACAATCGGGTCTGCCGTGATTTCCAACAAGCCAATGTGTTGATTCATTTTATTCCCTTTTACATTCTTGGTATTGAAGACATGATGTTTGTTGAAATAACCGTCTCTTTCAATTACAATCTTATATGACCGATCATGATTGACATTTATTTCATATTCACCCTGGTCATTCGTTAATGTTGAGTCTACAGGGATTGGTTGATCATCAGAACTAAACTGATACAAGACAACTTTTTGGTTGCTGATTAAGTATTTTGTCTCATCTTCATCTACAACAGAACCGTCATCTGATTCTAGCATCCTTTCTATGTAGCTCGCATCGTATAGTTTACCATTTACAGTTATCTGCATTTGATCCAACCAATTCAACTGAAAAATGTCATCACAACAGTTTTTATTCTTTAGGGGCACCGTTCCATCTCTATTTGAAACAAAATATCCTTCATGATCATTTTCTTCACTAAGTCTGTAGTACATTTCATCAAATTCGGAATTTACCGGATGATCAACGCTGATAGGATGTAGCCATTCCCCATCCTTTTCGTTTGATTGATAAATATCAAATCCGCCTATACTTGGCCATCCATTTGAACTGAAGTAAAGCTTCTTTGAATCATGATGATAAAAAGGTGTTATTTCGTCCCACTTTGTATTGATTTCGTCTCCCAAGTTTACAGGATCTGTGAACTCTCCGGAACTTATACTATATTGAGTAGACCAAATATCCAGCCCCCCATTACCTCCAGATCGATTAGAAACAAAATAAATCATCTCTGTGTTTTCATCAATTTTACGCACGGCAGGCTGCGTACTCGTTGTATTCGGATCATTTACAGTTCCAGATAGTTTGATCGGTGTAATCCACTCACCCGCTATCTTTTTACTCTGATAAAGGTCACAAACAAAGTTACCTTCAATATTTCTTTTACACTTGCTTAGGTAAATACGTTCACCATCTGGCGAGATCGCTGTATTTCCTGAATGTGCTTCGAAATCAGAAAAAACTTCTACTTCAGTCTCTCCAGACCATTGGCCTTTTTTTCGTTCGGCTGTGTAAATTTTTCTTTTCGGCCTTTCCTCTTCGTTTTTATAGAACTGAATAGAATCTACCCTTAGAGATGAATACATCATAGTATTCTCATCTATTAAGGTCGGTGCCCCTTCATAATGAGCTCTATTTACAGCACTCAAATGTGTAATCTTTACCTTTTGATCCATATCATAAAGGTTTACAATCTCTTTTGCTAACTCACAGCCCTGAATTTCTATTTGAAGTCGGTCTCTTAACCAATGGTCCTTGGGCGCCTTTTTTCTAAATTGATGAAAGTGTTCGAGGGATAGCTCATATTTTCCCAAATGCTTTAATGCAAAGGCATATTGAAAAAGAGCATCCACAAATTCGTTCTTGCTTGCTTGATATGAGGATAAAAACCATTCTTGAGCACCTGAGTAATTTCTTGATCTCAAGTATAGGTTTCCCAGCTTATATGAAGCTTCATAGTCACTCGGCTTCATGTCACAATATCTTTTGTAATAATCAATTGCTGAATAAATATCTCCTGTTTCCAAAGCTTGTTCAGCAATTGCACGAAGTTTTGCGGGATTTTCTCCAGCCATAATCACAGTCGATAGGCTCAAAGCCCAAACTAAAACCACTAATATTTTTTTACATGCGATCACAGGGTGGTGTACTTTTCTTTAAAAAGTTAGTCTTATGGGTATAAATAACAGAAACCTCGAGCGCCCCTCTTCCCTGAGTAGCACTTTTTAATGTCGACATATTGATATCGTAGCTTACGCCAAGATCAAATCCATAAATTCTTGTCCCAACAACGGGTATCAAAGCATCAGAAATTCTATTAAATCCAGATCTGAAAATATGTCCAACATAAACATGTTCTAACCTCAAGCTATTTCGCTTGAACCTAAGGCCTAAATTGACTCCAGAAAGCGAAGAACTAGCCTTTCCTTGAAACATATATTGTACATATGGGTAAACAAAATAGCGTTCTCCAATATAAAAGTAAGATGCTGCATTCCATTGAGACCGCAGAGGTAGAACATCAAAATTGTTATCAAAAGTTTCTTTTGTTCTCAAAAGATGAAATAAAGAAAAACCAGCTTCAGGTTTAATCTTTTTTCCATCAAAAGTCCAAAGTCCCCCAACATTAAGGTCTGCATAAGAAAGCTGAGTTCCAGATAAAGGATCACCAGATGCTATTCCAGGATCAAAAGAACCTGTTCCATTATTGAATTGGTCCGGATAGGTCAGATTATTTGTAGAATAAGTTTTATTGACAAAACCTGGCTGAATTGCAACACGAATACCATGTTTTTTAAACTTCTTCGCATAAGCGCCTGACAAATAAATCTTATTGCCATTGTATTTTAAATCTCCGGATTGATCATAATTGATGTAAAGCCCAATCGCCAAATCTTCATTCCCAACATAAAGTTGTTTTTCAAAACCAAGCGAGTTGGTTAAAAAGGGTGTCGCAATTGTTGCCCACT
>JALEGO010000121.1 GCA_022763165.1 Flavobacteriales bacterium | reverse complement strand
GAACAAATGGGTTGATCAACCAAAAGTTGAAGGACTATTATTTGACTATAATCATTTCTATGGTTCTTACGATTACGTAGGTAACTCTAGAAAATGGTACCGAAAGGAAGTTAGAATCATAAGACCGCATGCTGGAATTTACTCTTTTAGAGATGCACAGGGTTTTCAAAAAAACAAACGACCACTAAGGGTCAAACCCATCAATGCAAAGATCTATCATTATGGCTGGGTCAAACCTCCAGAAAAGCAACAAGCCAAGCAAGAAAATTTCAATAAGCTTTGGCACGATGACCAATGGGTTAAAGACCATGTGAAAGAGGCTGATGAATATGATTATTCCAATGTAGATTCTTTAAGGAAATTTGAAGGAACTCATCCCGAAACTATGAAAAAAAGAATCAAACATAAAAATTGGGACTTTCACTTCGACACTCACAAAATTAATATGTCATTAAAAAATCGAATTTTACACTTTCTAGACCAGTCCTTTGGACTAAAGATTGGGGAATATAAGAACTACCGTATCATTTGAATTCATCTGGCAGTAACAGGTTCCCTAGCTAGCTCAAGGACCTTCTCAATTTAACACTCATTAATCCGGTTCTCTAAAAACTATTAATTTAGTGCCATCTAAACAATAAGTGCTAACACATTTTCGTTGATAAAAAAGATGTTTATAACTCACTAGCCTAAACAAACATTCCTATATTTAAATCTTATCTACATTCAAATTCGTTATGAGTATTAAAGTTGAAATAAAATATGATGTTTTGAGCACACCATCTATTATCTCAGCCAGAGTACTGAATCACGAATTTGCTGTGTGATAATTTGAACACTTAATCTTACTTGTCTTGAAGCCATCTACATTACATATTATCCTAATTGCTGTATTGTTTCAATCCTCGTTTTCGTTCTCACAAAAGACTGAATACTTTTCAAACGGCTTGTATACCTATGATCAAGCATTTGATTTGTTTAAAAAAGAGAAGTACGTTGCAGCTCAAGAAAAATTTGACCAAGCCATAACGCAGCTAGAGGATCAAAATTCAGAAATTGTATCAAATTGCCACTATTACAAAGCGCTATGCGCTTTAGAATTGTTCAACAAAGACGCTGAAAAATTATTTACCAATTTCATATCTGAGTATCCCGAAAGTCAAAAAATCAAACAATCCTACTTTCAGTTGGGCAGATACAACTATAGAAAACGAAAGTGGGCTAAAGTTGAAAGTTGGTTCAACAAAGTAGACATTTATGATCTTACTGAATCACAATGGCCGGAATACTACTTTAAATTAGGCTACAGCCTCTTTCAACAGGAGAAGTTTGATAAGGCAAGTCTCGCATTTTATGAGATAAAAGATATTGATAATGATTTTGCAATGCCATCGAAGTATTACTTCGGTCATATCGCATACGTAAATGGCAAATATGAAACTGCGGTTCAAGAGTTTCTAAAAATCCAGAATCATAAAAAATTCAGATCTGTAGTACCTTACTACATCGCTCAAATTTATTATGAACAAGAAAAATATGATGAACTCATCACTTATGCTAAACCCATTTTAGATACTGCCAGAAATAGTAAGAGGGCTCCAGAAATCGCTCGACTTATTGGCGAATCATATTACAATACCGATCAATATAAAGATGCGCTGCCATTCTTGGAGTTATATTCAAGTAGAATTGGAAGACTTTCAAGAGAAGATAATTATCAAATGGCATACACTTATTACCAAACTAAAAATTATCAAAGCGCCATTGATTTTTATAACAAAATTTTGAGCCCTGAGGACTCTACTTCACAAATCATTTACTATCAAATGGCGGACAGCTATTTGAAGTTAGGTGAAAAGAAAAGTGCCTTAAACGCTTTTTCCAGTGCTGCTGCCATGGATTACGACAGGGACATTCAAGAAGATGCACTATTTAAATTTGCAAAGCTTACCTACGAGATGGCTTATGATCCATATCAAAAGGCTGTTGCCCTACTTATCGATTTTAGAGATCAATTTCCAAATTCAAATAGAGCTGAAGAAGCATATGAATATTTACTGCACACTTTTAGCACTTCTAAAAACTATAAGCTTTCCCTTGATCATATGGAAAAGTTAGATCAGAAGGAACCACGACTGCAGAAGCTTTATCAACTCATTACTTATAATTTGGGCACCCAATACTTCAATGATAAAAACTATCGATTAGCCAATGAGTATTACGGAAAGTCACAGAAGTACATTATCGATCAAGATTTGTATGCTCAAGCTTACTACTGGATGGGTGAAGGATCTTATTTCATTAAAGATTATGATTTTGCTATTGATCATTATAGTGAATATATTTTTGCTCCAAGAGCCATTTTACAAGATCAATTTGCTACTTCACATTACAACTTGGCTTACTGTTTTTTCCAAAAAGAAGACTATAAAACCGCTGCTACGTGGTTCAGAAAATATATCCAATCAGACAAAAAAACTGAAGCGACAAAAATTAACGATGCATACTTGAGAATCGCAGATACCTATTTCATCAATGGTGACTTTAGAGTGGCAGCGGAGTACTACGAAAACGCAATGGATTATGGGAATCTAGACCGCGACTATGCCTTACTTCAAAAGAGTATTGCGGAAGGCATTAATGGGAATCAAGCTACTAAGAAGAAGCTACTGGAAGAGTTACTTTCAGATTATCAACAATCTAAATATACCGCTGATGCTAAATTTCAATTGGGTCAGTATCACTTCCAACAAAACAACACTGGTGAAGCCTTGACCTATTTCAACAATGTAGTTGAAAACCATAAGGGCACTTCTTATTATAGTAAATCCCTAATGAACATTGGACAGATTCACCTGAACGAGGGAAAGGGCGATATGGCTTTAAAAACGTACAAAGAATTTGTAGATCATTATCCTAATTATAATGACTCACGTATAGCTTTAGATCAAATCAAAAGAATCTACACTGAGAAGAACGACATTAAATCGTACAAGAATTATCTCGCCAAGTTGGATTTTGTTGACATTTCCAATGGTTCGTTTGACTCTACTAGCTATGAAGCACCTTATTTTAAATATATCGATGGAAATTGTGAAAGTGCTATAGAAGGATTTGACGAATACATTACTGATGTTGAAAAAGGGGATATTCCTGGTATTTTTGAACTTAACGCCCGCTTCTATAGAGCGGAGTGCTTGAGAAATTCAAAAAATTATAAAGAAGCCCTTGATGATTATCAGATGATTACTGCTTCTGGTCAAAGTATGTTTTTAGAAAGAGCAACACTCAGCGCTGCCAGAATTATGTATTACCATACTCATGATTATGAAAAAGCACTGGCAGCCTATGATCAGGTAGAAGAAATTGCTGAATATAGGGCTCATCTTCAAGAGGGAATGACCGGTAAAATGCGTTGCTACTTTAAGTTACAGAATTATGAATCTGCTATTGACTATGCAAACAAAGTAATCATCACCGATCAAATTGATAAAGCATTAGAAGAAGAGGCTCATTTGATTGCTGCAAAGTCTTCGTTACAATTAGACCTTTTTGATGTCAGTGAGCAGGAGTTTAGAAAGGTAAAGGAAACCGCACGCCCTATTTTGGCAGCAGAAGCAACTTATAATCTCGCCTACATTAAATTCGTAAAAGATGATCTAGAACAATCTGAAAAGATCATTTATCAATTGGTTTCAGATTATAGTGGTTACAATCACTGGTTAGCAAAGGGCCTAATGCTCTTATCCGATATTTATGTCGCTAAAAAAGACTACTTCCAAGCAAAACATACACTTCAGAGTATCATCGATAATCATGAGGATCCTGGCATCGTCAATATAGCCAAAGAAAAACTAGATGATATTATCGACCGAGAGAATGCGAAAAACAGACAAATAGAAGAACGAGATATTGAACTAGACCTATTTGAAAGCAATGAATTCGATATCGATGGAGAAACTGAAGAAGAAACCGCAAATCTACCTATCAATCATGACCTTTAAAAATCTCAAATACACATCAGTTGCTGTCTTCTTTGTTTGTTTACATTATGGAGGCTTTGCTCAAGATGACACCTTACAATCTGAGGACATATATGTAGTCAAGGGTTACAAACCTGAAATATCAGAAGCTAAAAAAATTAATGAAGCTCCCTCCGCAGCGAATATTAGCGCCAAAGAATTAGATATTGAATACCGTTTTCTCAAAAAACAAATCAAATCACATTTTGAAACAGAGCCAATTAGAGCAGCAAAAGTTAAAGGTGAAAAACTAAACCGTCTATATCATTCATATGTAAAGCTCGGACTCGGCAGTAACCTCACAACACTGGGTGACCTTCATATTGCTGAAACAAGATCTCGCAAACAAGCCATAGGCCTGTATATAAGTCACCTTGGTTCGCCAAACCAAATTAAAAACTACGGCCCCAGTGGATTCAGTGACAATTCAGCCAAAGTTTACGGCAAGAAATTTCTTAGAAATCAAGTGATTCGCGGCTCTATTCAAGGAGAGTACAACACTTTAAAACATTTTGGTTATCTAACCGAGACATTCCCAAATGTGGAAAAAGATAGCATCAAACAAAACTTCACGAAGATTGGTTTTTCTGTTGGTAATAAATCTTTCCTGAAAGACAGCACGAAGTTTAATAGGGACATAAATCTAACCTATTACAATCTTAGAGATCGATATAAAAGTCAAGAAAACAACTTTAAAATTGACGCTGACCTCTACCGAAATTTTGGAAAAGAAGTCTTTCATGTCAAGGGAGCATTGGATGTAAATACCTTCAAAAATGAGACCAATGGATCACATACAAACGGCATACTTTCAGTGAACCCATATATTGTTTCCAAAGGAAAAAAATGGAGACTCAATGCCGGTTTAGGAATCTTTGCAGATATTGACGAGCCCTCAAAGTTTTATTTCAAGCCAATTTCTGAACTTAAATTTAATGTAGTAAGCAATATTATCATTCCTTATGTTGGGGTCACCGGTGATGTTAAAAGAACGAGTTTTGATCGTTTAAGACAGACCAATCCTTTTATCATGTCTGACTTGAATTTAATAAATGAAAATCATGTTTTAGAAGTTTATGGTGGTATTCGGGGGTCATTAAATTCTAAAATGAGCTTTAATACAAAATACATGCAAAAGAAAGTACAGAATATGGCGTTGTTTGTCGTGGACTCTTCCTTTCTTAATAACACTTTCAACGTAGTATATGACACTGTCAAAATTCAAGAGTTCTTTGGAGAACTTATATATAATGATGGTGATAAAATGACAATTGGAGCTCAAGGTTCTTATTTCATCTATGATCAAAGTAGCCAGGAAGAAGCTTGGCATCTACCAAACTTCAGGTTGTCAATTTTAGGGAAGTACAATATCCAAGATAAGCTATATTTCAAAGGAAACATTACCTATAACT
>JALEGO010000120.1 GCA_022763165.1 Flavobacteriales bacterium | reverse complement strand
GAGGAATCAAATTCAAGAAATTCGTCAAGAAATTCAGATTAAATAAGTTGAGCCCCGCAGATTAATGTCATTTCACTATAATTACTATGAAATATTAGAGAATTATTGGGGGTACACTGAATTTAGATCAAATCAAGAACAGATAATACGTGATGTCCTAGAAAAAAAGGACGTTATCGCCTTACTGCCTACCGGTGGCGGAAAATCTCTTTGTTACCAGGTTCCCGCAATAGCTCAAGATGGAGTGACCATAGTAGTTTCACCACTGATTGCCTTAATGATGGATCAGGTGAAAGATTTGTTGGATCGTGGAATCAAGGCCGATCTCATTTTTTCTGGATTAAGCTCAAAGGAGATAGATATCAAACTAGACAACTGCGTTCATGGCAACACTAAATTGCTTTTTTTGTCTCCAGAAAGGTTGATGAGCGAATTGGTTCAGGCTCGCATTTCCAGAATGAATGTGAATTTCATTGCAGTAGATGAAGCTCATTGTATTTCGGAATGGGGCCATGATTTTAGACCTTCCTACAGGCAGATAGCTGAGATTAAGTCGGTCATTCCAAATGTCAATATTTTAGCGCTTACAGCAAGCGCCACTTCCGAAGTGGTAAAGGACATAGGAGAAATTTTAACTCTAAATAATCCTGAAGTTTATCGGTCGAGCTTTGATAGACCTAATATCACATATATCGTAAGGCATCCTGAAAAAAAGTATGAGAAAATCGCAGAGGTACTCAAATCGATTTCAGGTGTTGGCCTGATCTATGCGAATAGCAGAAAAGAAACTCAAGAAATTAGTAAGTTCTTAAGGAAAATAGGGGTCCGTTCTGATTTTTATCATGCAGGGCTTTCGAATGATGAACGAACTAGAAAGCAAAATGCTTGGATGCAAAATGAGCTTACAGTTTTGGTTTCTACAAGCGCATTTGGAATGGGCATTAATAAAGGAGATGTGAGATTCGTGATTCACACGGATTTGCCGAATTCATTAGAAGCGTATTATCAAGAAAGTGGAAGGGCTGGTAGAGATGGCAATAAGGCTTTTGCAATACTATTATGCGATGAATTGGATAAGTTGAAACAGGATAAGTTAATCGTCAATTCATTTCCTGATATTCAATTCATAAGAAGAATTTATCAAGCCTTAATGAATTATTTTCAAATTGCTGAAGGAAGCGGAGAATTTGAAAGTTATCCGTTTGATTTCTACGACTTTGCTAGAACTTACGAATTGGATGTTCTCAAGTCTTATCATGCCTTGAATGTTCTTCAAAAAGAGAATCACTTTACCATTTCTGATAATTACCGCCTTAAAAGTAGACTTAAAATAATAGCTTCTCGCCAAGTTTTATATGAGCATCAGGTCAAGAACCCGAGAATTAATGCATTGGTAACAAATCTGTTAAGATCCTATTCAGGTTTGTTTGATGAATACGTCACTATCAGCGAGTTTAAAATCGGTCATCAGCTCGAAACTTCAAAAGTTGAGATAGAAAAATTGCTGGAGCTTTTGCATAAACAGGAGTTGATGGATTATGTAAAACAATCCGAAACGCCATATTTGACCTTGTCCAAGCCTAGAATCAAATCATCCCATATTAAAGTTTCTAGGGCTTTACTCTCAAATAGAAAGAAACAGGTCATAAAACAGGTTAAAGCTGCACGGAAATATAGCTATGAGGATGGTTTATGCAGAAGGTACAGCCTATTACAATATTTCGATGAAGAGTCATCAAAGTCTTGTGGAAATTGCGATGTATGCTTAGAGCAAAAAAGGACTTTGAAGGATATGAAACTGTTAACTGATAAGGTGAAGACCTTGTTAAGTCAGGGAATTTCAGATGTCAATGAGCTGTATGAAGAACTTTCAGATCAGGATAGGGGCTCCATTATGACCTGTCTTAGGTCACTCGTAGATGACGATTTTTGTGTTCTGGAGAATGATGTCGTGATCACATCAAAGTAATCTCATATTTTGTTTTTACACATTGCTTGTCATATTCATGACATAACTAATAGCCTGCTTGTTACTATATTTAACTTGAACTTTCGGTAAGAAAAACGTAGATCATTTAGGCTTTGGCTTTATTGAGAAAAATATCGATCATTCTTGTTTGTTTAGGTCCTTCATTATTATTTGGACAGGCTTGTTGTTCTGGAGGAGTTCCAATAGCGAGCAATTTAGGATCTTCAATATCTGCAAAGCAACAGTTGCAAGCCTTATTCACTTATGACTACAACAGATTGGATGACTTGGTACAGCAGTCCAATCTTCTTGATGATCAATCAAGAGATAGAGAAATTCATTCTGCATTACTTGAATTGAACTATGGTTTTAGCCAAAGGATTTCATTGACTGCATTATTATCAGGAGTATATCAAATTAGAAACAATAATATTATCAATGTTGATAACACTACTGTCGTCAGTGGTATGGGTGATTTAGTTTTACTGCCCAAATACAACTGGGTGCCTCCAGGAAAATCATATTTGATATCTTCAGGTGTTGGTATAAAAATTCCTACCGGGCGATCTGATATACAAGACGAGCAGGGAATTGATTTACCTATTGATCTTCAACCTGGAACTGGTGCTTGGGATCTTATTTTTTGGTCCAATGCTCTCATACAAAACATCAAGTCCAAGAATTTAAGTGTGGCGACAAACTTCACCTATCGTTTAGCGGGAGATAATGATTCTTATCTAGGATCATTGCGACATTCTTTTGGGAATGAATTCATCCTAAACCTTGGTGTTGCACAAAGAACATTCTTCTTAAAGAATATTTGGGATTTTGGCTTTGGGGTGCGTTATCGGAACGTTCAGGCTGATAACGTAAACGATGAAATCGTGCCGAGCACAGGAGGTCATTGGTTAGATATCAACCCATCGATAGCCCTCAATTTCAATCCAAAGTCAGCAATTAGGATAGGAATGCTACAGCCGGTTTACCGAAGATTAGAGGAAACACAGTTGACGACAAGTTTCAAACTGTATGCTAGTTTAAATTTTACAATTAGTCTAAAAAAAGCAAATGAACATGAAGGTAAATAGAATTATACCCAGTCTTTTGATGATGATTTTCGTTCTAGTATTGTCTTGCAAAAAGGATGAATCCTTAAATGAAGAGACTATCTGGGCAGTACCAAAAGACGAAGTCAAAGATGGAGGTCCCGGAAAAGATGGTATTCCAGCGATTGATGAGCCAAAGTTCGTGAGTAGCTCTGAAGCAACTCACATTGAGAATGATGAATTGGTCATTGCAATTAAGATTGGATCGGAGGTCAAAGTATACCCGCATACTATTTTAGATAGACATGAAATCGTAAATGATGTGGTTTCGGATGAACCTCTAAGCATTATCTATTGTCCATTAACTGGTACCGCTACTGCATGGAGTCGTATCGTGGATGGTCAGACTACGACCTTCGGAGTTTCTGGACTATTATACAACAGTAACGTGATACCATATGATAGAGCCACCAATTCTAATTGGTCGCAATTGAGACTCGATTGTATTAATGGAGACCTTTTGGGAACATTATCTTCTAATTTTCATATTGTTGAAACAACTTGGGCTACTATTAAATCTGCATATCCGGACCTTAAAGCGCTAAGTGAAGACACAGGCTTTGATCGCAATTATGATGTGTATCCCTATGGCGATTATAAAACGAACCATTCAAATATTATTTTCCCAGTATCTGGGGAAGACAATCGAAACGATGCAAAGGATAGAGTACTCTCAATTATAAAAAATGGCAAAGTCAGGTCTTATGAGATCGATAATTTTTCAGATAACACCGAACTGCTTCAAGAATCTTATGAAGGTGAAGAGCTAGTAATACTTGGTAGTAAGACGAAAAACTTTGCTGTTGCATATAGCAGAGAAATTGACGGAACAATTCTTGATTTCACAGCTTTAGATGATTTTCCGGTGGTGATGACGGATGCTCAAGGTAACAAATGGAATCTGTTTGGGGAGTGTGTAGAAGGGGATAGAGCAGGGCAGAGGTTGAATAGCCCGCAAAACATCATTGGATATTGGTTTTCTTTTGCTGCCTTTTATCCTGGACTTGAAATTGGCAAATAACCTGAAAGCCGATTCAGAAAGATTTCCTGAACCTATGTAGATATAACTTGGAGGTTTATTTTCGTAATCACATGGCAGTCCAATGAGATTAGATAGAGAATATTTCTTACAACAGGATGTAGTGGCGCTTTCTAAAGATCTAATTGGTAAAATATTGGTCACTAATATTCAGGGAGTTACAACTTCAGGAATCATTTGTGAAACTGAGGCGTATGCTGGAATCACTGATAAAGCCAGTCACGCTTTTGGAGGACGAAAAACGAAGCGGACATCAACTATGTACCTGAATGGAGGAAACGCCTACGTCTACCTCTGCTATGGAATCCACAAACTATTTAATATAGTGACCAACAAGGAAGGAATTCCTCATGCCATTCTAATCCGAGGCATCCTCCCGTTATCCGGTTTGGAGCTAATACTTCAAAGAAGGAACAATCCAAAATCGACAAAAAATCTTTGTATTGGCCCGGGAAAAGTTAGTCAGGGCCTTGGTATTGAGTTGGCACACGATGCTCTTGACCTGACTCTGTCTAATTCCATTATTCAAATTCATGATCAGAAAATAGCTTTTGAATCCAGTGATATCAATTCAGGCCCACGTATTGGAATAGATTATGCTGAAGAAGATGCCCTTCTTCCTTATAGATTCTATATCAACCCAAAATTGTTCTCCGAGGTGACTGCGACTGCTAATATTGAACGTTAAATTTCTGGATAACCGAATGTTCTTCGCTTGCTACCTTAAGGATATAAGTTCCCTGAGATAAATTAGTCAATTGAACAAAACGATTATCAGTATTCCCATTCAAACTAAAAGCATGGACTCTTTGTCCGTCAATTGAATAGATCTCTAGATCCAAGGGTGTATCCTGGTATTCTTCAGGAATATTCAGATTAAAGGAGCCTGAATTTGGATTAGGATACAAATACACGTTTAAATCTTTATCTTGGATATTGCTGCTTATACCAGCAGGTTCAGGCATTATATCAGTAAATTGAACATATATGAGCATCATTTCGTCCTGTGTGGTTAAGCCCCAAGTAACACCTACATTTCCAGTGTTGTTATAAACCGCTTCATGAATTAGGCCATCAGACTTTTTGTTTTCAATCAAAGGCTCAAAATATCTAACTGCCGGATGCTCCCAATCATAAAACCCTTGATTAAAGGTGTAATCAGAGTTGTAGAACCCTTCATAAAGTTGTGTTCCTTTTGTTCCATCCGAATTTCTTTCAAAGATGTCATAATCAACTCCATATTTGTGTGTATGACTAGAAAGCATCCAAATATATCGCGTGCCTAAGGAGTTCGGTTCAGTCCAGTCTGCGCTAAAACTAGTATTTTGCCCATT
>JALEGO010000119.1 GCA_022763165.1 Flavobacteriales bacterium | reverse complement strand
TTCATTATGAAGTTCAATAACAACTATTCCCTGGTGTGGTCAACAATATACGGGGGTTCTGACAGAGATAGGCCTGTGGGGATAGAAACTGATATTGACAACAATGTTTATATCATTGGCAGACGAACAAAGAGCCCCGATTTGCCGGTTTTCGATCCAGGCGGAGGCGCTCATTTTAGTGGAGTTTTGTCTGGCGTTAACAATGATGGAGAATCCTACTTATTGTCATTTGATAACAATGGTGTTAGGCGGTGGGCTACTTATTTAGGGATTGGCCCTGGGGGCTCTGATTTCAGTGGATTGACTATTGATGAGGGCAAAAACATTTATGTTTCCGGAATGCTGTATGGAGGAGGATTGCCGATTGTAAATAAACCTGGATCTTATAATGATGCAACTTACAACGGAGGAGTAAGAGATATGGGCATTATGGAGTTTGATCCTAATTTTAATCTGACCTGGTCCTCCTACATGGGAGGTAATGATAATGATCATTTTGAGTTTAGAATGGCTTCCGATATCTTGCCTTGTGGAGATACTGTTATTGCAATATTGGGAAGACATAATTCCCCGAATTTCCCAACAGTAGACCCTGGTAATAATGCATACTATGATCCATCAATGGTTGGTTTTGGCAATTCTGGAATTGTGAGATTCATAAAACCAGACACTATGGAACGTGAGCCTATTGATACTGTTGTGTGTAACGCTACTTCCGTTCTTCTTGATGCTTATGAACCAAACGCCACCTATGTTTGGCAAGATGGCTCTACTGATTCCGTGTATTTGGCAACAACATCTGATACATTTTGGGTGGATATCACACTAAGATGTTGCACTTATCGAGATACATTCATTGTTGAATTCCTAGAACCCCCCAAAGACATTGATACCTTGACATGTGCTGGTCAAAATGTTTTGTTGGACGCGACTGTGTTGAATGCCACCTATAGTTGGCAAGATGGCAGCACGAATGCTACATATAACGCTGGTGCTCCTGGTATTTATTGGGTTGATGTAGATGTTGGAAATTGTATAAAAAGAGACACCTTTGAGGTTGTCTTTTATGAGGATTCCACTTATCAAATTTCTTCATGTGCTGGAAGCAATTCTACCCTAATTCCGACATACACAAACGCAACTTCTTACTTGTGGCAAGATGGCTCTACAGGAAGCACTTTTAATGCTATAAACAATGGTACATATTATGTAGATATGGTCATTAATGGATGCAATTTGACCGATACCTTTCATGTCACTCAGTTCATCGCATCCGCAAAAATAGACACTACGGTGTGTCCAGGAAGCTCTGTCTTCCTCAATGTCTATACTGTAGGAGCAACATACAGCTGGCATGATGGAAGCATTCAGCCTTTTTACAACGCCAATAATTCTGGGTTTTATTGGGTAGATATTACACTTGGCTCTTGTACTGTAAGGGATAGTTTCGAAGTTACAATTAGCCAAGTTCTAATTCCTCAATACTTTGATTCTTTGGTATGCCCAGATTCTTCGGTTCTTTTCGATGCTACTTCTGCAGGTGCTGTGGGATATCTTTGGAATGATGGTAGTACTCTTGCAAGCTTCCAAGCCGATACAGCGGGCATTTATACTGTTGAGATTGATTTTGGCAATTGTATTCGTAAAGATACTTTTGAATTAAAGTATGTTGCACTAAGCTCTGGTAATAATTTCAATATGCAATTATGTCCAGGCCAATTGGTTTTTTTATACGCGAATCCAAATAATGCCACATATTCATGGCAGGATGGAACTTCGAATCAGTTTAATACAGTTACGCAGCAAGGAGTTTATTGGGTGGACATTAGTCTGAACGGATGCACAAAAAGGGATAGTTTTGATGTGGCATTCACTGTAGTTCCCAGTGGTATTTTTGTGGATACCTCCGTTTGCCAGGGACAGGCAGTCACCTTTGATGCCACTGATCCATCGGCAACATCATATACTTGGGATAATGGCACAACACTACCAACATTCAATACATCAATACCTGGTATCTATTGGGTTGACAAAACCATAAATGGCTGTGATGTTCGTGATACATTTTCGCTTTCGTTGTATTCTGATCAGGTTATTGACTCCATTCTTTGTCCTGGCAACACGATGACACTAAGCGCTACAACTTCGCCAGCAACTGCATACTTATGGAGCGATGGAACATCCAACAGCAGCATTCAAATTAATTCACCTGGGACTTATTGGGTAGATGTTACAATTTCGGGTTGTACTTACAGAGATACTTTTAATGTGATTACAATTCCTGCTGAAATGAAAACAGATTCCAGTATTTGTACTGCCGGGAACATTATCCTAGATGCATATCTTCCTGGTGCTACTTATGTTTGGCAAAATGGCTCAACAAACCCTACTTTGTCGGTAAATTCCACAGGGATCTATTGGGTAGATATTAGTTTACAGGGCTGCTCTAAGCGAGATAGTTTTGACATTATTTATACACAAGCACCACAAGGAGTTTATATTGATACATTGGTATGTCAAGGACAAAATGTAAATCTTGATGCGACTGACATCAATGCCACTGGGTATTCATGGAATGACGGTAGCAGCAATCCAAACTTAAATGTTGCCGTTGGTGGAATATATTGGGTTGATAAATCTATGAACACAGGATGTATCATCAGAGATACATTTGAGTTGAGTTACCAATCCAATCAAATTTTTGATACTGTTATTTGTACGGGCCAGCAGATTACATTGCAGGCCTCATCACAAACGGCCTCAAGCTATACATGGCATGATGGAACAACAGCATCAACATTTATTGCTGTAAGCCCTGGTATTTACTGGGTCGATATTTCTGAGTCTGGTTGTACTTGGCGGGACACTTTCAACGTTAATGGCATAGGTTTAGGTCAAGTCATAGACACTACAATTTGTCTTGGGAATACTGTTATCCTGGATGCGTACATACCAGGAGCAATCTACTTGTGGAGTAGTGGAAGCACAAATCCATCATTGCTCGTAAATGCGAATGGAACTTATTTCGTAGATGTGTCCATAAATGGTTGTACCAAAACAGATACCTTTCATGTCACTACTATTACAACTTATCAAGGAACTACCACAGATACTTTAATTTGTGTGGGAGGATCCTTAAATATGTTTGCTTCAAATACCTCTGGCTCAAATTATTTATGGCAAAATGGTAACACGGGAATTTCGGATGTGGCTAATGGCCCAGGAGTTTATTGGGTAAATTATATGATTAATGGTTGTATCACAGCAGACACCTTTATTGTTTCTAACCATCCTCTAAATCAGGGTGATATTTATGATGTTGAGTTATGTCCAAATCAAATATTACTGTTATATGGCAGCCCTTCTAATGCCCTCTATACATGGAATGATGGAAATACAGATCAGTTTTTCACTGTTTCAGATAGTGGTGTTTACTGGGTAGATGTTGAAGTCGACAAATGTACCAAGAGAGACTCATTTATTGTGACGCACGCAAACGTACCTGAGCCATTTGCAATTGATACATTCATATGTTACCAGGATAGCATACAGATAAGTGCCTTTGATAATAACGCACTATCATATCTATGGTATGACAGCACAACGTTGGCTACTGGAGTAATTGATTCGGTGGGAACTTTTTGGGTCGAAATCGATTATGGTATTTGCGTAAATAGAAATTTCTATAATGTGTTTTATCAGTCACAACCTTTAAAATTGGCCTCAGATACAATCGTGATTTGCAAAGGAGAGTCCTATGTTCTCATACCCAATATACAAGGGTCCAATTATGAGTGGCAAGATGGCTCCACTAATAGCTCTTATGAAGTTACTGAGGAAGGTGTTTATTGGGTAAACGTATTTGATGGTTGCGCTTTTAGTGCTGACACCGTGCAATTTCTTTCAGATAATTGTAATTGTCAAATGCATATGCCTACAGGTTTTTCACCTGATGCTGATGGCTTAAACGACATCTTTAAACCGGAGTTTTCCTGTGACGTTGAACCCCCATATACCTTCAGAGTGTTTAACCGTTGGGGAGATTTACTCTTTGAAACGGATAACCCAGATGAAGGTTGGGATGGTAATTATATTGGAACCCCCGTTCAAATGGGAGTTTACATTTGGCGATTGGAATACTCAATGGATATAAAGGGCATTCGAGAGGATTTTGAGGAGTATGGAAAAATAACCATCCTGAGAAATGGAAAGGGAGAATGATAACAGCTTTAGTAATGAAGCAGTTTGACTACATCCGTTCTCTCCTTACTGAAAGACTTAAGTAGGTATTGACCTTTGGCAAGATTTTGAGGTAATGCCAATTGAGACTTAACTTGATGTTTTGTCCACTCTTTGATCACTCTACCTTTACTGTCAAACAAGAACAATTGGTCAATCTCTTGAGCTGAATTTAAGTAAATCTCTCCACTTGTCGGATTCGGAAAAACAGACAAAGATTTGGAGTCTATATCATGAACAGATGTTATAATACTTGTATTTTGAAGCCAACCAATTGTTCCAGTAGCGGAGGCCCATAACAGGTCCATATCGTTATCGGTATCTATGTCCACAAGGTGAAGATCAAAGATGTTTCCAAGAGTGTCGGTTATAAGGTTTTGAGCGTAATTCTGACTTCCATCAAACCACGATAGTTCCTTGGTGATCTTTGCGCAGGCAACAATATCAGCTGTACCATCAGCGTTCAGATCCCCAATGTCAAATGATATTGGACCATCGAGAGTAATAAGAGACGTCTCAGTGAAATTTCCCCCATTGTTATTGAAGACTGAAATTTCATCTCCAAAATATTTGGCTGTAAGCAAATCTTCATCTCCATCATTGTCCAAGTCAAAAGCGTGGAATATTACACCACCATAACCATTCATATTTGTTGAAATCAACTGGCTGGAAAAATTGAGATTTTGATTATTTGTTAACATAAATAAACTGTCGTTTCCTGAAATGGCTATTTCTTTAAGGTTATCTCCATTTATGTCTATTAAACCGACAGAATAATCATAAGGTCCGGCCTTTAGAAATTGAGAGCTTCCAAAGTTGTTTGAACCAAGGTTTTCTACGTATAGCACACCTCCTCCTGTGTTGGGAAATTCGCCAGCCCACACCGAAAATACGATATCAGAATCACCATCTAGATCCAAATCTGTTAGATGAATCTTATTCGCTGAAATATAGCTTATTGTTCTTGGAAATTGGTAGGTAGATCCGTTACCTGGATAATAGCAAATTCGTCCTTCCTTGGCACAAACAAGATCCATCTCCCCATCACCGTTTAGATCACCGAGAGCAATGTCTGAATGATAATAACTGGCAGTATCCGAAAGAGGAACAGCATTATAACTGGGCGTACCATCGTTTTCTAACCAAGTCATGGGGTAATTTCCGATAAGATCTGCAAACAATATATCTTTATCACCATCTCCTTCTACATCTTCATGGATTAACTTCATGGGTTGAACAAGGGTATCTGTTATGATGTGTACATTGGACAACTGCGAAAACATTGATAAAAACATCGCATTCATCATTAGAAAAAGAGTGTACTTCTTCATGTCTTTGTGTTAAGGTTTGTGATTGAATTCCTTTAAGAACCTAATTGAATGACAAATTTAACGAGTGAATCAATACGCGATATGCTTTTTTGATCTTAGCTGGACATTGTTTGACAAAACAATCTCTTTATTTGATAAAAAGCAATTATAGATTTCGTATTGGAAAGTATCCTGACTAAACTGCCTTCTTTCCAATTTTAATAAACCGCTTACCAATTGCAAAAACCAAAACTAAGATGACGAAGAAAATGATGTTATAATTTTTACCAAGAAACGAAAAGGCTCCTGACCTTCTAATTACTTTTCCCAATATGAGCCCATCGAGTCCATAATCAGCCTTTAGATCGGTTTTGGGGTTGTAATCTTCATATCTATGGCCATCTTTGAAGGAGACGCTTTTGAGTATTTTGTCCAGATCTTGCTGAACCAAATCCAGAATGTCCATATTCCCTATTGCATTTAGGTTTATGAAACCATACCGCCCTAGAACTCTGATGTTATAATTGAGCGTATTGATTGTGTCATGGTCAACTTGGTATTCTTTGGCCCAATGAAGTTTTTTGTTGATGTCATCATATTTAGGTTGTGCTGCCCATCCCAAAAGTCTTATTTCTGGATAGCCTTGTTCTTTGCGAATTTCGTTCACCATGTCTGCATCTTGCTTCATTAATTCTAAAAGATCTTCATAATCGATCTCCTTAGCTTGCTCATCATCTACATAGCCTTCATTTGTAAATGTCAGATCTATAGCGAAGGTAAAATCTGCGTCTAATGGGTTTGCTGAATCGGGAAAAAGCAGTCCTAGAGTAGGTGCAGGAGCATTTCCCCAAAAGTATTCCAATACCGTTTTACTGTTTAGGGAATCCAGATATTTATATCCTTTGGGCACATTTAAGATGGCCATGGAGTCGATTCCAAGAACAACCTTTCCATATTGATATTGAAATGTGGATTCTAGGCTATCTACATAAGCTCTGAGAGCCAGTTCTTCGTAAAGTTGATGAAGTTCTGAGGTGTCGCTTATTTCCAACTCATTTTGAGCAAAACAATTAATGTGCAGTGATAAGAAAACACAGCCAAATACAAATTTATGAAGCATTCCTGAGAAAGCTATGAAGAAAGTTTAAAGCTCTATGATGTAATAAATAAGGTTGCTTTCTGCAATGTCATTCCATTCTCCAGCACTTCCTAAGGATCCTGAGCCTGCTGGCCATCCATCAAGAGCAATAGCCCCTGCATTTTGGTTGGAGTTGAAGTTGTCTGGTTCATTAGGAGTTCCAGTACTAGCACCACCCCAATTGTTATATTCTCCGTTAGTCGCTGATCCTCCTCCAGCTCCAGCTGCACCTTGTCCAGACCAGAATTCAATACCCACACTAGTGCATGCAGTACCTTTCTTTTCCCATTTCCAAGTACCCTCTGCTGTAATATCATTTGCCCCAATCCAAATGTATGCGATACCACCTCCATCGTTTACGGTGGTGTATGTTGTTGAAATACCTGAAGCTTGGATTTCAGAATACACAGCAGCCTGTTCTGCAGCATCATTGATGTACACAAGGTGGCCACCAGAATCGCAAGCCGCTTGGTTCGCATCTGCGAAAGATTTCATGTCAGCAATAATCTTGTAGGTCGTTCCAGAATGCTGAAATGTGTAGGCCATGTTTGATGAGTCCCAACCTAATTGGACACCTCCACCACCATTGTTGCCGCCACCATTATTTCCACCATCGTCATCATCATCGTCATCAGCTTTTCTGCAAGATCCATCATCTTCTTCTGCAAGAGGGTTGTAGTTAGCCGCTGTTTCATCTGTGCAACCTCTAGTTTTGTAGTGGCATGTACCATCATCGATTATGGCTTCTGCATCATAGTTTTTAGCCGCACCATCAGTACATCCTTCTTTCTTTTGACATGCAAAAAAACAAAGGGTTAAAAGGAATGGCAACAAATGTGTAATTCTCATATGGCAAAGTTTATACATGACAAATTTACAAAGAAATTGTCGTTTTACCAGACATTCAATATTTGACATGAATTATGGTTGTTTAAATCGAGTTCTTACTCTTCCATTAAATTCTTCATCTCTATCATTGTTCGGATCATCAAACATGGTTCCAAGCGCAGCTCCTTGTGTGGCATCCCATACAGAAGACCCAAAGCTATTAACTTTAAATCCACCGTTTGTGTTCAGCTGAAATTGTGAACTTAAATAACCACTTGCAAAACCCTGCTGGAAGGTATTTAGCCCATATTTGCCAAAATCTACCGGAGCCAAAAATGTACTCGTTAAATTGATATTGTTGGGTTGGCCAGCTATCATGTTTCCATATGACTGCCACATGAGATCATTTCCAACTGCAAGTCCTGCATTGTAGGCTCTTTGCCCGTATGTGAGTCTTCCAACAGCTCCTGGGCCTTGAATCGCAGTGCGGTAGGTAAACGCATTTCTTAAACCACTAAATCTAGCTGGCATTGTCCCCCAAGCGGCCGGCACTAACATTGGCATCCATATAGGAGAAGTCGTATACAACTGATGACCTACACCTGCGCCAACTGGATCCAGGGCTTTACGTGCCTCGATATTCTTTTGGATTTCCATCTGTGCCATCATAGCTTTCGCTCTCTCGCGATCTGCCCTTGTACTGTTGTCTTGTTGGATAACAGGAGTTCGCATTGCTATATTCATTTGACGCTCATATTCCTTTCGAATAGCATCTTGTTGTTGTGCGATGACTTTTTGCTGAAGTGGCAACAAAGTCTGTTGATAATCTGTAGAAGGATTCTGCTGAATAATAATCATCGGAGTAGATGTTTCTTCTACCGCTTCTTCACATACTTCTTCACATTGTTCAACAGGATATTCTACCCACTGTAAATCTGCGTATGGAGGAACTTTTGCCCAATATCCAGGACCTTTACCTTCCGGAGGTTTTCTGTAATTGTCATCAGATTCTAAACCTTCTATTTCCCTAGAATTTGTTACTCTGTTTTCGCTAAAAGCATAAGGTGAGTTATGCGGATATGTCTGATGCAATGGATCAACTGAAAGGAAACGTCCTAACCGAGGATCATGCATTCTGTAAGTATAGTTTAGAGCATTTCCAGCACCTTGAATTTCATCATCATGTTCTTGGCCCTGGAAAGAGTATCTGTATCTTCTGTTTACATAATTTCTTTTATCCAGAGGGACTCCAAATGGAGAATAATCAGTAGCTGTGAGAATATCAGGCATATAGAAGTCAACATTTCCATCCTGAGTGTCATCAATGGCTATTTTCTTATCCGAAACCACAGTGATGATGTTTCCAACTTGATTAACCATTTCATATTCTCTTAAACCGATACAATTGTCAATTGTACCTTTTTTAACTGAGCCTCCCTTTATAGGTGAATTTTTGTCCACAGTGGTAAGTTTGTTTCCATTGCCAATCTGGACATTTCCTGGTTTTTCATGAGGAATTTCATCTTTTATTCCTCCTACAAGAGAAACCTCTTTCGAGAAAGAACCGATTCTATCATCACCGTAAATGTATCTTTCCAAGAGTTTATAGGTTAATATTTTGCTGGATCCTCCAACCTGAATTACTCCACCCTTTGAAGTATTTTTCTCATAAACTGCTAAAACATTGCCAACACCATCACGAACATAATACACAGATCTTAACCATGTGCCACTAGACGTGTAGATATGTTTGGCGACCCTTCTTCCCCGGGCATCATAATCAAATACCAGATTAGATTTTTTTGAACCACTTGTTCTTCTGATTTCTTTAATTTTTCCATCTGTGCATCTCCAAATAATTGTGTCGATTGCTTCGCTCGGATTTTGGAGGAGTTCTCCAATTTCAGTATATCTATAGTGACTTCCTTCAGTGATATCCAATGTATTATCGTTATAGGTGGTTTGATCATCTATATCAGTACTGAAATCTCCAATAGGCGTTGCATCTGTGACGTAGTATAATTTGTTTTCCAGTCTTTCATTGTTGGCAGAATTTCTATAGTGATACGTCAATTGATCGATTACTTGACCATTTGAGTTTCTTCTTTCTTGATTTTCTATATTGCCATTTCTATCATAAGTGAATTTGTTTCGATAACTCTTGAGATTTGTGGATCCTGAAAGCCATGTATTGGTGGCAAGATCTAGATTGGTCCACCCATTGGCATACAGAATTCTATCCAGTTCATCATATTGATAAGCAAAAGCCATAGGAAGTGGGTTATATGTCGCTGAATCTCTAAGTGTTGTAGTAATCGATGAAATATTTCCTTGATACAAATCGAACCTATCTTGCTTTAGATTTGAGCTGTTTGGAATTTGAGCTTCAAACCTGTTATTTGTGATCCACTTTGTGTTGGAGATTGGGCTGTAAACACCTTTGTAATAGTTCGGTGTAAAGCCCGCTGCATCTCTCGCGAAAATTTGATTTGGATTATTGTTCAATATCGCGCCATCTTGACCTGGATCTCTTGCCTCGTTAAGAGTGTTGCTATTTAGTGCTTTAAGCCAGCCTTGAAGGGTATATACATAATCGCATCCTTGGACTTGATTTTCACCTAATTCTACTCTTGCTTTTTGACCATGGAGGTAGTATTGATACTTGGCATCTTGACTAAAAATCAAATTGTTGTCCGATGTTTTAACCGTGTTTGATCGATTCGATTGATCGTATGTATATCTGTGTTGAAATTGATCAGCTGCACCTTTTTGATAATCAATTTTATTTGAGTTGGATGAGACTAGATCAAACTCATATTCCACCGACTTAAACCTTTGTTGGTTAAAACCAAGTTTAGGAAAGTCCTGTAATATTTTTGTTGTATTACCATGAATATCATATGAATAATGCGTTCCATGATCAAAGGTCGTTGGATCATTGTCGAATTCTTTTTCATAGGTTGTTGTGCTTGTTCTATTTCGAATATGGCTGAAGTCAAAACTACTCGGTACTTGAGACGTTATTGGACTAAACTCTACATCGTAGAAAGTTTGCGAGACCTCAGTTCTGGCGCCTGAATTATTATCAAGAAATGCGATTAAGTTGTTATCGTTTATGGCATTTGGGTTGTAATAACCTTGAACATAGGCTCCAAATATATCATCGAATTGAGTTCCTTGTTTGTTGTCGGATTTTGCTCCGGATTCATAGGTGCGACCGAGCTCGTCAAATCTGGTATATGTGAATTTATTGTTGTTGTATTGTTTGGTGTTTTGTGACAAGGCGGTTCTCCCCAATCGATCATACCAAAATCTTTGAGAGATTAGTCCTGCTCCATCTTCAATGGTTCTGTTGTATCCTTTCGGTGTTGTCCCTGCACCATTGTATTTTCCAGCCACAAAACCTTTGGTTCTAGAAGAGAAGTGAATGGTGTTGATATCCATGTCAGCTGGATCAAGTTGTCCATTTAGGTTATCATCGATGTCCATCGCTTGAAATCCACCAGAGGAAAGTGATGCGGTATAAATATCATTGTTGGGGTAGATAAAATCTTTAGATTTTAAAAGCGCCCCAGAATTACCCACAATATATCCATTGATATCATCATGGAAGAAAATGTCTTTAAAGTTGGTGTTATTGTTTGCCGAGGGTAAAGTGAAGCTAGTGCTTGTGATAA
>JALEGO010000118.1 GCA_022763165.1 Flavobacteriales bacterium | reverse complement strand
CCAGATTCCCTGGAGTATGAGAGGCAGTTTGTCATAATCTTTAGGGCTTCTTGATAGTTTCCTTGGCTTTTGAAATTATACCCTCTTGCGAAGTCAAATACGTGTTTTACATACGGATTGTCGCAAATACCTTCAAATTGGTCAAATATGTTTTCTGCTTTTTCGAATTTTCTGTGAATCGAGTAATAAGTCGCAAGTCTTGTAGCGAAAAGGGTAGTCATCACGGAGTCTTTCGCTTCTAGCGTATGCTCTACAACTTTGTTCAAGTTGATTTCTCCAATCTTCATTTTGTTTGCACTGATGGTTTCATTGTATGTAAGTTGAATGTCCATCCAGAGTACCTTGTCATTAAAAAAAACGAAATGATCCTTAATCTTTTCGATTACGCTTGAAGCACTGTCATATGCCGTTCTGCGCATTAATTTTTCTTTTACCCATAGGTAGTCTATTTCAATACCCGTCAACAGTTTTTTGTCAATTGTCTTAAATTTTTCGAAAGATTCAGTAAAATGTTGGTTGTTCAGTAAATACCATTCACAAATTGCTTTTTTAAAAGCAATTAGAATGTCGTATGATTCGTATTTTTCTGTATCCCTGATGATTAAATTATAATAGTATCGGGCTGAATCATAATTCCCTAGGGAGTATTGCATGTCACCCCTGTTTTCTAGGAAAAATGGACGATTTCCAGTGTTTACCAGCTTGGATTGTCTTTCTAAAGATTGGTTTGCTCGCACATAACTTTGAAATAAGATTTGATCGAATATTTTGTTTTCATCTTCAAATGAGTCAGCCACAGCTGAAAAATTTATTAAAGCGAAGATTATTGTGCAGAACAGCTTGTATTGGCTTGAAAAGGAAATCACTAATACGAGAATAACAAATTAAGCGCTAATTCGCAATGTAAGTGTGGAATTTTCCGTAATCTGGTTTTTGCGTACAAATCTTTATAGAATAAAAGAACTTGAGAATACCGTTCTTTAAAGATATGCTTTTGTAGGATTATGACTTTCGTTTTCCCTACTTTTCCACGCCTCGCTCTCGCGAGTTTGGCGTACATATCCGATGCCTAATTACATTGCAGCTGTTCAGTAACTTAGACGTGGCCTGCATAGCGGCTCATTTGTCCGCACTTTGCAATTACGAGGGTTGTCCCCTCACCATTAACAGGCGACCCCATTGGGGTGGCACTGAGCGAATGTTTACAGCATATTGAAGGATTGCGGCCTTCAATACCCCACATATTTCATTGGGTTTAGGCAACTACTAGCTGCTGCAATGTCCGAAGTCTTTTGCTTAAATAGACTACGTTTTTTTGGATAAAAAAGTATTTCCTTTCTTTTGGATAGAAGAAGGGCTTCGGAAATGGCTCCGTAGATTTTTGCCTACAGAATACCAACCTTCTTCTTGCGAATCTCCCAATCCGCGGCATGTCAAGATACCGGCAAGTTTCCTTTTGGGTATCACTCGTGCTGCAACAAGCCCCACAACAATGGATAGTTATTATGTGACCTATTACTACAGTTTTTCCTATTGATGTCTCCATCTCAAGCCTATTTCAGTCGGCTGCAGTGTCGGATCATATCTCAACGGTTGTCCCTGATATGAATTTCACTGCGTCAACTGCTTGCTTACATGCACTTTTATCTAAGATAAAAGTCTCCATTTACATTCCCTGTAAATAGATTTATCCTTGTTGCCAAGTTTATCTAAGGACAATAAGCTGCCCCGAAATTCCGAAGAATTTCGATTTTTATCGTTTAACTCTTTATGAGTCGTTGTCAAAGAACATTAAATGGTGCTTTTCGCACACTGATAAGACAAAGTTGAGGAGGGGTTGCGCAAGCTATCTGCGTAGTTGTATTTTTTTTGAAAAATAGAATGTAAAAAATTGATTTTTAAGTGTTTGTTGTTCTGTATTTTCTACTTTAGATATATGAGGGAAGATAAAATAATCGAATTAGAAGAACAATTATGGAGGGCGATGCTTGACTCTGATCTTAAGATGTTAGATGCCTTGTTGCATGAAAAACTGTTGTTCCATGCTGCAAATGGAATGGTGGTTTCCAAAGAAGGGGATATTGCTGCATATGAACAAGGTCATATGAAAGTTTTAGAGGTTGGAGTAGTGGATAGGGTAATTCAGCTTGCAGATCATTCTGCTGTCGTGTCAACAAATGTTAAATTGAGAGCTGTCTATATGAATGAGTCCATAGACGGAGATTTTAAGTTTATGCGGGTGTGGCTTCAGGGGGTGACACCTCAGGTAATAGCTGGAAGTTCACATTTTGTATGAGTAGCTGTGCTTAGCTTTACTTTAGTGTATTTTCCAGTTTTAGGAGCCGCTTTTCGAGTTCATTGTTTTTCTTTTCCAGTTGATTCAGCTGTTGCTGTAAGGTTTGATTCTTTTTTTCTAGCTCAATGATGTATAAATGAGACTCTTCCACTTTTTCAAGTGTTATCATTCCTAATGCTTGTAAATTAACCGCTCCATCTTTTAAGATTTGTTCCCTACTGGGAACCCTAGGGAGGTGCTTGTTTCTTTTGATGTATTTTTCTAACCTTGAGATATTGAGCATCTTGTACTTTGGGTTGTTGATATGATTGTCATCGAAGTAATGTTCGAAGACATAATCAGGAACATTCATGTTTTGGTTGGTGTTATACATGTAAGCGCCAGCTCCAGTCGTGGTGGCACTAAATGCAGTTGCTGTTATGGTTCCTACTACTTCTAATTTAGTGGCGGGACTTGTCGTGCCTACCCCAAGATTTGCCCCGGAATTAAAATAGGAGTCACCAAAGGGGTTTGCGTTCAAAACGATAAGATCGGGTTGAGATGAAGCTGCCATCTTCAGGGCAATTCTGCCAAAGCCTGGGGCTCCACCAGGCGCCCCCATAACAATGGCTGGAGCGTCTTGATTGTAGCTTGATAGCGTGAAAACATCTGCTGCAGCTGTAGCTGTATTTTTTATATTTACTTTTCCTCCAACAACTCTAAGTTGATGACTTGAGGCGGTCGTTCCAATTGATACATTTCCTAGGGTATGTATATCATCATTTATACTGGTGG
>JALEGO010000117.1 GCA_022763165.1 Flavobacteriales bacterium | reverse complement strand
CCATTAACCCAATGATGACACCAAAGCTGAAGGAAAAGATGATAATGAGAAGTGATGCCAAAATGGATACCATCATCAAGGCAAACAGGGAAATGGGCAGACCAAAGATGACCGCACGTTTCCGCATATTTCTATAGACTTCAAACTTCTTCACTACACTACAATGCCTATTAGATAGGTGAAGATTCCAACGACTGCACCAGCAATTAGCACAAAGACCAATACACGCGTAATCCCTTTTTTAAGGTCTGCGTTTTCACCAAAGAAGTGTCCTGCATTAAACAGGAAACCTATTAGGAAGATGACACCCAATATAATTGGGAAAATAGTTCGGATGGTGTCGGAAACATCGTTGACCGAATCTTCAATACCACCAATCTGAGCAAAAAGCGAAGTTGATAAGAGCGAAAGAACGCCTGCCAAATAATGTGTTTTTTTCATAACGAATTAGATTAAAATTTTGGTTCATTTTCGTTATGTGAAATTTACATATATTTGAATATAAATAACTGAAAATCAAATATTTGTGAATAAAATATTATTTGATATTGTTTGGTTTTCGTTGCTATTATTTAGCATCAAATTCTATGAAATTTTGAAGTGGAACTATTAATAAGAGAAAAATTGAAAATGAAAAAGTGGTTCAAAAACGTCAGTTTTATGATTTTGCTTCTCAAAAGTTGCATCCTTTTGGCTCAGGATTTGGACGCAAAAAAAATCATCGTAATTGACCCTGGCCACGGCGGAAATGATTCCGGTGCAATAGGGGTAAATAACTTAAAGGAAAAGAGTATAACCTTGGAAATAGCACGGTTGATTTCAGAGTTGGCCGAGAAAAACCACGACCAGACAGTGGAAATTTATCAAATACGTTATAGCGATACCTTAATTTCATTGGGGGATAGGACCAAACTGGCTAAAGCTCTTAATGCAGGTTTGCTTCTTTCACTGCATTGCAATCATTCGGATAATCCAGATGCAAGAGGTGTGGAAGTCTTTGTGGTCAATCAAAATTCCAGGTTTTCAGAAGAAGCTACTTGGTTGGCATTTCAGTTGCAAGCTGACCTAAACCATAACTTGGGCTTTGAAAGTCGCGGTGTGAAGTTTGCCAATTTTCAGGTGCTTCGGGAAACGACGGACTTAATGCCTTCGGTGCTTTTGGAATTGGGATTTTTGAGTAATGATGATGAACAAGGTTATTTACTAAAGCCTGAATCTCTCTATGCTTTAGCACTGGTGATTTGGGAATGTTTAATTAAGAATATTGATAGTTATGAGAGCTTTGGGGATTGAGATAATAAAGTGTATTAGGGATATTATATTAGTGCTCATTGGCAAAAGTAGCAATAATTAAGATTCTACTTTTCAGATAACTCTTTATCTAAGTTACTCGTAAATAATCCTTGCACCAGTTTTCCATTCTTCAAATACTCGATGAAATCATCATAATTTGCAGGGCTTAGAAAATGAAAGTTATATCGTTGATTGATTCCGCTTTCTTCAAGTTGTTTATTTAGCTCTTGAAAGTGTATTGTCGACCATTTAAACTTTGCACGGTTCAAGTCCGAATAATCTTGGTCGTCCTTGATTTCTACTACTGTTATATATTCCATTTCATTATCAGACGTTTTGATGAAAAAGTCTGGATTAAATTTACCTTGTTTAGTGTGGTTGCCCGATTTACTAGACAATGAGTATTCAACAGTGTAGAAACTCTGATTAGTTGACTTTAACCAGGCATCTAATACAGCTGCATTTTCATTCTTTATCAACCTTTCAGCGAACTTTCTTTCAGGTGCAGCATTCAGAAAAACCAAATCAACTGGGGTTTTAAAGTCGTAACTATTAGCTAAGCGTATAGAACTTTTTGGAAGGTCCTGGTCATCAATAACATCCTTTAAAAAAGCAAGCACATCCACGTCCTTAACTTCATCAATGTAATTGTTTGAGTACATTACGGTTGAGTTATGTCTCAAATTACCAACTGAAAGAGTTTCTTTAATACGCTCTTTTGTAGAAATTTTGAAAGGTTTTTGAGCCAACCTAACTAATTCAAGAGATTTGTTTTTACGTCTCAATAACGTATTGAAAGATGAGAAAATATTTCTTTTGTTTTTTTCATTTAACTCATCACCTTCAAGTCCTACCTTTTCCATAGAGCGGCGTATCAACTTGGTAATCTCTTCTTTTGGTGGCAAATTATTTTTGGTGTACTGACCTTCTTGAAGGTTCAGTGTAACCCCTTCCCATTCTCGCGTTTGGAACTCGTGATAGATTTTATCAACGATTTCCTTTATAGGTGTCATACGGTTTTTGATTTTGTACTCAACACCCTTATACTCGTTAGCAAGATTAGTATAGGTTGTTTCTTGACTTACTTGGTCAACCGAAGATTCTAAATTGATATAATCTTTGTAATTAAATTCCTTTTCTTTTTTGGTGTTTTCAACCGCCTTCTCAACTTTATCGTAATTAATATTGTATAAGTCAAAATGATATTTGCTTCTGTCTCCTTCCGAAAGGTTTGAACTTTCCAATCGCATTTCCAACTCTAAAACTTCATCAACAAGCCCCTTGATTTTTGAACCCCAAGAAGAGTGGTTGAAAATAGTGACTTCTGCGTTTCCAATATATTCTTCTGGCACTCTTAGCCCTCTACCTAAAACTTGTGAAATCAGTAATTTTGAATTGAATGCTCTCTCTTCCATTGGGACTATTTGAAATACATTTTTGACGTCCCAGCCTTCGGTTAACATCGACACAGATACAATCCATTCTACCGTGGATTCCTGCAAATCTACATCTTCCAAGCGTACAACATTATGCTTATGTATCTTGTCAGACGTAACGGTCATTACCAGTTTATCTCGAATTTCATTTTCTTCTAAGCTTTCCTCAAGCATTAAGAATTCAACAAGGCGTGTTTCCAGTCTTTTGGCATTGTTGATATTATTAGTTACAAGAATTGTTATTGGTTTTACGTCTTTATAGGTAATCTTATTTTGCCTATGATTTTGATAGATTTTCTGAAATCTTTGGTCTTCATTAATACTATCGTCTTCCGACACGTAATTTATTTTTTTAACAAATTTTTGGTCAACCGCTTCACGTAGTGAATACCTATAGATGACATCATTGAAATAATCATTTCCTATATAGGCTGTTCCGGTAAAACCGAGCATATATTTAAAGTTGTAGCCGTCGTCTAGTAGGAATTTCTTCCATACCTTGAGGCTATTAGCCTCGGCGGTTCTACCAGAAATTTTATTATAAATGTGATGGGTTTCGTCATTTAATATCAAGGTATCCTGCCCTTGCTTAAATCCAAAACTATCCTCTATGGAAGAGCCTGTCCTTTCATAAACCGCGTGGACATTTTCAATACAAATATCACCTTCGTTTACGGTAACACTACCATCAACTATACTTGGATTCTTAATAATTGTAGTATCAGGAATGGTTTCTTTAAGTTTTGTATCGGCTACCAATGATAGAAACTTTTTTTGCAGTTCTTTTTCAATAGTAGTGGATGGGCAAAGTACTAAAACCCGTTTAACCAAGCCAACACCTAATAATATTTGGGCTATGCCATACATCACATAACTTTTCCCTGTACCTGTTGCTAGGTCTAGAGTGGCAGATAGCTTACTTGGCAATTGTATTTTACGATAATAATCTGTTAGCTCAGGGTATCTTTCCCGAAGTTGCGGATTCTTATAATGGTTTTCAGATATAAGTTCTTCAATGTTTTTGTATTCCTTAGACGCAAGGTAAATGACGGCATTTTTAATAGCTTCTTTTTGATATTCTCTAGTGCCACATAATGCATCCAAAAACCTATCCCAATATGATAGCGGCAACTCGCTTTGATTGTAAAATTGGTTGACGTTTAGAATTAAATCTTTGGTGTCGTATCTCTTTTTTTCCTGAATCATCCGTTAGCAATTTTATTGGTAAATACTTCACGGAACTCATTTCCATAAATATCTATATAAACAGCACTTATTTTAGGTCCGCAGTTCTCTAAACTAATGTTAGCTTGTCCGTCATCCCCAATAATGTCTGACGCAAAAAAGACATCTGACATTAGAAACTCGTTGCCATTGTAATTTTTATCTATAACAACCATAGCCAAAGCATCGAGACCAGGTATATCTTCTAAAGTGTCTTCATCTGGATAGTAAGCCTTAAAATCTTGAATCGTAATAACACCATTCTGAAATGAGGATTTTACTTCTGGCTGTCTTATAAAGTGAAAACCAACGGCGTTTTCTAATGAATTTACATTGCTTGAACTCGTAGGCTGTCTAAATTTCTTAAACTTTTCTTTGTGTAGTTCTTGAATAATTTGATAGGGTACTTTTAAGAAGTAGTAGCGCACATTGCCTATCTCGTAGTAGTCATCGATAAACTGAACAGAATTAGCTGGCGCAATGATATAGATGCGGTCACCAACTTTTTTACCAATATTTTTATGTAAAATTTCTAAATAATCTTCATCTACTGCCGCATCTTTGTGTTCCCAGTATTTCCATATCATTACATCGTAACCGTCCTTGCGTTCCCCTTGAAATTCAATTCCAGCAATCTTTTTTAACTTTGGGCTTACTTCAAAAAGATTTAAAACGAAATCTTGATAATCCTGTCGTTGTAGCTTGAATAGCCTCTCAATATCATAGAGGCCTGTATTGAAAGTAGTAAAACACCTAAGCCTCTCTGAATAACTCTTTTTCTTATCAATTAAAGATTTTGATTCGTTTATTGTAAGAAGTCTTTTTTGAATTACATAGAAAGAATACTTACCTATATCACAGGTAATCCATTTTCGATTCAATTTTTCAGCAACTGCGGCTGTAGTTCCACTACCTCCAAAAAAATCAAAAACTAAATCTCCTTTATCGGTTGTGGATTCTATTATTCTTTGAATTAATGCCTCCGGTTTCTGAGTAGGATATCCTGTTCTTTCTTTGGCATTACCTCGAATATAGCGGATTTCCCAAACATCATCTACAGCTCTACCTTTAGCAACAATATCTTCTTCATATTGTTTTGTGGTTCTTTCCATATTAGCATCTGGCGCTAATAAATATCTTCTTCCATCTTTGGCTATATGAATCTTCTCGTGGCGAGATTTGGCATATTCATCAAAATCGACTTCATCATTCGGCATATTGAAAGTATAATTGTCTTTCATTTTGGTATAAAACAAAATAATCTCGTGTTTCCGATTAAATTGTTTTAAATGATGCATCATTCTTCCTCCATAATGCCAAGTAATATTATTCTTGAAATTTCTTTCACCAAAAATTTCATCTAAAATCACTTTTACGTAATGAGCTTTTTTCCAGTCGAGATGTACAAAAATTACACCATCTGGTGCAAGGATTTCGCGTGCTACAATTAACCGCCGTCTGAGAAATTCAATAAAGTCAGCATCTTTAGTTTTATCTGTGTACGCTTTTTGACCTTGCGAACCTGAGAAGTCGGACTCAGTTGCAAATGGCGGATCTATATAGATTAATTTTACCTTGCCTTTTACCTTATCTTTAATAAGAGGGTCTTCATTTTTGTAGATGGTTTTAAGGAATTGAAGATTGTCGCCAAAGACAATCATATTTTTCCACCCATCTGGGTAGGATTCACGTTCGCCGTTATATGTTCTTTCAATTTGCAATGGTGCGGCAGTCACACCATCCTCGTCTGCAAGTATGTCCTCTTTACGCATTTTTCCAGCGTAAACGAGTTCATATTCTTTTTGGTTTGTAGGGAATAGTTTATACTTAAAATCATCAGGCAACTGCTCGCCTTTCTGCAATTTTTCTATTAAGAATTCTTTTTCTCGGTCGGATAATTTGGTCATATATATTGTGAAAAATCAAAGTGTTAAATTTATTAATCTCGATTAAGGGTTCAAAGAAAAATCGTAATTACTTCCTCTTATCCCCAGCACCTTTATCAAAAGCAATCAAATTAAAAAGTTCCCGCATACGGCTACGAACACGGTTGCCGTAGCGTTCTTCCAGTTCTTCGGCATTGAGATTGGTAGTGGCGTGCGTTTTTATTTTGCGTTTTGTATCGAGATAGAGTTCGTAGCGGGATAAAAGCACTTCACCCATTACGTTCAAGTCTTTGCCATAAAAGCGACCAGCTGGTTCTACGCCCAAATCATCAAAACAGTAGAATTTTGTATTGCCATATTCTTCAACGGTTTTAAAACCTAAATGATTAAAGCTGAAAGTAACATTTCGGCACGGAATCATTTCATAAGGGCGTTGTAAAGGCACAATATGGCGCAACAATTTCATCAAACTGGTCTTACCACAGCCTACAGGCCCGGAAAGTAGAATACCTTTTTCAATGTCGATGTCATATTTTTCACAGTTATCTCTATCCTTGATGAAATAAGAACAGAGCTTTAGTATAATGGGTTTATCCTCATCATAAATCCTAAACTTTTTACCAAATAACAATTTGCCTTTGGCATTCAGGTAAATCAAAATTTTTGGGAAGTCGTACAGTACGCTTTTCCCATCAAATTTGCCCAGCGAATATTCCACGCCGCCTTCGGTGATTTTAGAGGGGTTGTCCATAGTCTTTCGTTTTAGTGGTTCGCAAGTTGTCCTTGATTTGGGATGGTTGTTTTTTCTTTGGTTTGTTTTCTGACTGGAACAATTCGGTCCTATCCATCCAGTTAATAGCAACAGCTCGCCAATCCCGAATCGGTTCGCCATCGCCTGTTTGCCAATTCCGTTCAGTATAGTGCTGGTAAAACTTTTCAGCTTCTGCGTTATCAAAATTCTTTTCTTCAAAAAAATCAATGACGGCCAGACAGTCCTTTGGCTGTTTTATATAGTTTTCTTGTTTGATATTGTTTGTATTAGATACCAATGCTTGTCCATCTATGGGACGGTGAGGGTTCACAGCTTGTCCGTTTGTGGGATGGTGGTGTCCCTCAAGCGGTACACCTCTGGGATAGTACTGTTCCGCAAGCTGTTCCAATATGGGATTGTACTGTCCAGTAGCTGGTTCATCACTTGTCCCTAAAATGGACATCTTGATTTTACTGCCCTTGTACGGATTGTTGGATGGGAAGTAGGATAAGTATTCCCAAGCGTGAAGCTCGGTTATGCACCTATGGTAAGTAGATTTTGAGCCAATCTTCGCAACGCGCATCAGTTCTCTACGGTTCACGTAAAATTCATCCATAAAACGGCAACTGTTCCATTCCTGGAACAGTGCCATATACAGACTGATATGGGTAGGATTTAGGCGGTCATCAAAATAGAACGTTTCAAAAGCCGCGTTGAGGAGTTTTATGTAGTTCATAGTTTCAGGAATTTAATCCGTGATGCACACGGTTGGCATCCATTACCTCTTGAATTTCCTCGGCATCATAATAGATGATACCGCCCACCTTTGTGTAGGGTAAAGTGCCATTGATGCGAAGGTTCTGAAGTGTTCCCGGACTCACTTGAAGCAAATCCATTACTTCAGAAGATTTAAGGTATTTCTTGATTTTTCCAGAAGCCTGTTTGGACAAAAGACTTTTGATGTCATCGAGCAATTCCATTTTGAATTCTCGAAGGTCGTCTGTGGTGATAATACTTGTCGGCATAATAGAACGATTTTAAAAGAAAAGGACTATCATAGGTTTAAAATTTTTAATGATAGCCCTTAACCCGATTTGACTTTCGTTCTACAAATTTGATATGGATTATCGGATTTTCTTCCCCAGTACGACCGTACTACGGTGAAAATTTAACATCTTAAAATTTGGTTTGATTTGGTGCTGTTTAATGGCGTTAATGCCGAAACTTGCACTCAAAAGGAATTAAATTTTATGGAAAATAGGCTGAAAACCAAAACACCGTAGGTCAACCGTACTACGGACTTTTTTTAGCATTTTAATTTGATGTATAAAAGGCTGATAAACCATACTATTTCTCGCTTTTATCCATTTCAGAAAGAAGGGAAGTGGACAGCTCATCAAGGAAAAGGGTTCGGCTTTTTTTCCTGTATTTGATGTCTTGATAGGTTTTATAGATGTCTTTCGGCTCAACATCGAAAATCTGACTTAAATAATCTGAAATTTTAACAATACTCAGATTGTTTTTAGCGCCAAGCCCTTTAGCGTGAAGCGCATAAATAAGTTCAACATAGTCTGTATTGCTGAAAGGCCAATGCATTTTTTCGGTGTTAGATAAGGAAATATCATTTCCATTCAACCCGTTCTTTAATCTGTTCTGCTTGTCCACTAAATATTTGGTTAGGGACTTGTAGGCATTGTACTTGCCTAGCAACATATCTCTTGCTGTGCAAAAATCCGGGTCTTGAAAGTAGAATTTGGAAAGTGTGATATGATACCCATTGAGATAATCACGAGTGTAATATTCTTTGTCAAAATGCGTCTGCCCTGATTCAATGTATCTTCCGAAGTCCAAATTATAGAGAAAGAATCGATTGAGTTTGTTGCTTTTCTTTTTGATGGATTTAAGCTGACTTTTTAAGTCGATTTTCGGGAACTGGATTTCAAACGAATGGATTTCGGAATAGTAGATTAACTCAACGAGAGGGACTTGTTTGGTTACTTTAAAAAAATGGATTTCGTCTTCAATGGATTTGAAGCCTTGCGACAGGACCCCTTTTTTAAGTGTGCTTAATGAATCACGGCAGAGCCCAATGGAACGGTGTGCCCTTTCAAGGATGCTCTCGTTTTGAAGTTTTATATCATCAAGTTCTTTTTTTAGTCGCTGTGTTAATAATTGAAAGTCCATAAGCAGGTGTATTTTGATATGAAACCATAGAAATGGGATTTAGTTGATGCGGTTGGTTAGATGATATCATAGTCCTTCAAAATGATATAAATGAATGCCACAGGTCATTAAATTTGTGGCTCATTGGTGTATTTTATGGAACTCTCACTAAAATAATTTTACTTCGTAAACGTACAAGGAAAACTTGCCGTATTTAATTACGGAACGAGCCGTATTTTTCTACGGAAACCCTGTGAGACACTGAATATGCTAAGGTCTTCAGAGAGGAAATTTAATTATCTTTTTTTACGAAATCGCTTTAAGAATTCACGACGGTTCTTCACACCCGTTTTCTTGAAGATGTTTGAGGCGTGTTTTGATACGGTGCTTTCGGCAATGAACAGTTCCTCGGCAATTTTCTTATAACTAAGATTACTAAGGATGGATAGCGCAACTTCAATTTCCCTTCTGGTTAAATCCTCATAGATTATCTTGCGCTCTACAGATTCCTCGCGCTGTTTTTTCTTCAGGGCAAATACTTCATACATTCGGGTATTGTTTTCCAAAAAGTATAGATACCTATCTACTTCAATGGCTGTAATGGCAAAGAAGGCCAAGTTCATTACAGTAAAGGTTATGCATTGATAATCACCTATTACGGTGCAGATGGGTAACAGGGCTATACTTGCTACACTCACCATAGATAATTTGTTTCGCCTTAAAATAAAGGCATTCGGGTTGCTCGGATTTGAAATACGACGATAGAAAATGATGAGAAATACAAATGCTATTATGGATATGGGAATAGTAAAAAGAAAGCGAGCCGCATCTAACGAATCGGTCAAAAAATAGGGCATCAAAAAAAGAACAACATAACTGCCACTCGCCAAAAATGCAAGATTTTTAATGGATGAGTTGAATTTCAATACGACGATGTCATATTCTTTATAGAGGTAATAAACGATGTAAACGCATAATGCAATTGCCACACTATACGTTATGATATATTGAAGTATGAATGGTCCCGGAAAGTTATCTATGGGTAAAAATCCACCCGTGGCATTGTACACAATAAAAAGGATGCCCAGATATAAAAACCGTCGAAGGCTACTTCGTGTATTCCTTCTTGAAAAGTAAAAAGTGAGCAATACAATGACCGTATCTATTAAAAGATAGAAGAACGTTGTCCAATGTATTGACGTGCCGAACATTTACATTACTGGTCATTGCGCTCAAATTTGTTGGTCTCTAAATTTTTTGAAACATTGTTCCAATTGAAAATCTGTCCGTTCATAGCAATATAAACATCCGGTTTTAGAAGCTGTAATGAGCTCAGTGCATAGCCTAAATTAAATGGTGCATCTGTCTCTGCAGATGAACCTAAAATGAAAGACCCAACCAGTACGATGGTTTTATTCAGGTTGAGTTTTCCGATATATTTTGCGGTATCTTCCATTGTGAAAGTACCGTGAGTTATCAAAATCTTTGTCGCAGCAGATTCCTTAATCTTGCAAACCAACTGCGCTCTGTCCTCATCTGTGATGGCTCTGCTATCCTTTTTGAACACACTTTCAATGGTGTAATCAAAGTCTATATTGGCTTTCTCAAGAAAACCTTGAATCGTGACATTTGATTGGGTTACACCTTTTCCGTCCACATAATCCAGTCCTTCGATGGTGCCGCCTGTTGTAAGAATATGTATCATAAAATAGGACTTGTTGTGACCTATAAAGATAGCAGATTTTTACCGGTAAATATTAAATAACATCGCATTAAAGACTTGGAAAGAATATCATTCCCACTTCTTTTTCTGCAACCGCACAGCATTAAAGATTGCCAATAATGCCACCCCAACATCAGCAAACACAGCTTCCCACATTGATGCCAAACCACCAGCCCCAAGGATAAGGACGATTACCTTCACACCAAATGCCAGACCTATGTTTTGCCAAACTATCTTTCGGGTGGAACGACCGATTTTGACCGCTCTCGCTATCTTGCTCGGTTGGTCAGTCTGGATGATAACATCCGCCGTTTCGATGGCCACATCGCTACCCAAACCACCCATTGCGATACCTACATCGCTTGCAGCAAGTACGGGGGCATCATTGATACCGTCGCCCATAAAGGCTACAGTCGTATAAGGTTGTTTTTTGAGTTTCTCGACTTCGTTCAGTTTATCTTCCGGTAGCAGACCACCTTTCGCCCAATTAATATTCAATTCTTCGGAAACCTGCTGAGTAATGGAATCTTTGTCGCCAGAGAGCATTATGATTTTAGAGATACCCGCCTCTCGTATCTGATTGATGGCTTGGTGTGCATCTTCCTTGAGTTCATCGGCAATGGTCACATATCCGGCAAACTTTTTATCGATGGCTACCATTACTATGGATTCGACTATAGTATCGGTTTCAGAGGGGACTTCGATGCTATTAGAAACCATCAAAGCTTTATTGCCCACTAATACCTGCTTTCCATTGACCGTACCTTTCAGTCCCTTTCCAGCAACTTCGGAAACTTCGGTTGCTTCAAAATCGGCACCATCGGCCTTATATTCCAGTATCGCTTTTGCAATGGGATGGGTGGATTGTTTTTCCATCGCCATCAGGTATTGCATAAATTCCGCTTCTGCAAAATTGGATTTATTGACCACTTCCTTAATCTTGAAGACCCCTTTGGTAACTGTACCCGTTTTGTCCATTACCACGGTATTTACCTTGGTAATCGCATCGAGAAAGGACGCACCTTTGAACAAAATCCCGTTGCGGGATGCCGCACCTAATCCGCCAAAATAGCCCAAGGGAATGGATATGACCAAGGCACAGGGACAGGAAATTACCAAGAAAATCAGAGCACGGTAGAGCCAATCCCTAAACACATAATCGTCCACGAAGAAATAGGGCAAAAATGTCAGTCCGATGGCAAGGAAAACCACGATGGGTGTATAAATTCTGGCGAATTTTCTAATGAACAGCTCCGTTTTAGATTTTCGGGCGGTAGCGTTCTGAACCATATCCAAGATTCGGGCGATGGAACTGTCCTTAAATTCTTTGGTAGTCTTTACTTCAATGACCCCATCCAAGTTGATGCTTCCTGCATAGATTTTTTCGCTCTTGGCAATGGTATCGGGTTTGCTTTCACCGGTAATGGCAGCCGTGTTCAACGATGCTTTTTCTGAAAGTAAAATGCCGTCCAAAGGAATTTTTTCGCCTACGCGAACCTGAATTCTTTCACCAATCTCGACCGTTTCGGGATTGACCGAAACAAAATCCCCATTTCTATAAACCAATGCTTCATCGGGTCGCGCATCCAAGAGTGCCTTTATATTTCCCTTTGCCCGATTTACCGCAGCGTTCTGGAAGAGTTCGCCCACGGCATAAAATAGCATTACGGCCACACCCTCGGGATATTCGCCTATGGCAAATGCCCCCAAGGTGGCAATGGACATCAAGAAAAATTCCGTAAAGAAATCACCGTTCCTGATACTGTTCCAGCCTTCTTTAATTACAGGAAACCCAACGGGAATGTAAGCTACAGTGTACCAAATAATCCGCACCCAGCCCCTGAAGAATGGGAACGTATCGAAATAATCTATGGCAATGCCCGTAATCAGCATTAAAAAGCTGAAAATGGCGGGCAAGTAGGTCTTAAAATTGGATACCTCTGCGGCACTGCTATGGTTATGTCCGTCATCGTGACTGTGCTCACCTTGATGTTCTTTCGGGTCTAAATCCCGTAAGTTTACTTTTTTCTTTTTCATTGAGTTTTTCGGTATTTATTTAAAATTTTGGCTATGTCTTCGGGCATTTCCATTCTTTTCAATGGTGGCACATCGCTTCCACCGGTATTTCCAATGGGTACGTGGTCGATAAATGATTTCCAACCACCAACCAAAAGTCGCAACACCTGACCCAGAACTTCTTTTGTGTTTCGCTGGCGTAACCCGAATTTTAACATTGACCAATGGGTATAGGTATGTTCCAACGGGTAGGATTGACCGAGAATATGGGAACGTTCAAGGTGATGCCAAGCTTGGGATGAATTTCCACTATGTAATGAAGAACGATATAGGTTCAGTTCATCTAAATAAAATGCTCTAAGGCCTATTGGTATGGTGGTATTAAATTTCATAATTTATTATTCATTTTTAAAGTGCAAGGTATGTATCTGACCTATGCAACGGAAGTGCATTATTGTCCGCTGCATTTGTCACAAATACCCTTCAGTACCAAATTGGCATCCTCTGCCACAAAGCCTTCTGGCAGATTGATATGTGGAATCTTATGTTCGGTCAGGCAAACGGTCTCATCGCAATTGTTACAATGGAAATGCAGGTGCAAATCCATACCATATTTACTTTTTGTATTTTCACCAGAAATCGCAAATTTTGCCATTGCGGTTCCATCATTTATCTGATGAATAGGTCCTTTATCCTCAAAAATCTTAAGGTTGCGATAAAAGGTCGTTCTGTTTGCTGTCTTATTGTTTTCGCTCTTCTCAGCAAAGACCTTTTTTAAATCGGAAAAGGACACGGCACTTTGCTTCCTTCTCAGATACGGGTATATCTTGGACCTCATTTTAGTAGGGCGAATACCGTGATTTGACAATATTTTTCCGTTTTGGTCATTTTAAGCTTGATTCAAAACCAATCTCCTTTATTGCATTTATTTCTTATAGGCGAGCAAACGCAATGCATTGACCACTACTACTAACGTAGAGCCTTCGTGAACCGCCACGGCTATGCCGATACTTGCCCAACTCATTATAGTCGCAGGGATTAAAAAGGCTACAACCCCCAAACTTACCCATAAGTTTTGCCTGATAATAGCTTTTGCTTTTCTGCTCAAACCAATGGCAAAGGGTAGGGTTTCCAGTTTATCGGCCATCAGTGCTATATCTGCTGTCTCCAAGGCCACGTCGCTTCCCGCTGCACCCATTGCAATACCAACGGTACTGTTTGCCATTGCAGGGGCATCATTGACCCCATCGCCCACCATTGCCAGTTTATTTTCCTGTTCCGCAAGTTTTTTGATGGCTTCCACTTTTTCTTCGGGAAGCAGACTTCCGCGTGCTTCGATTAAACCGATTTCCTCAGCTACAGCGTCGGCCACTTTCTGGTTGTCTCCGGTAAGCATTATCATTTTCTTGATGCCTATTTCCTTTAGTTGGGCAAGGGTCTCCTTGGCTTTTTCCCGTGGGGTGTCCATCAGCCCGAGCATCCCTATAAATTCATCGCCCCTTTTTATTAGCATCGTGGTCTTTCCTTCCCCTTCAAGTGCTCTTACCTTTTCTGATACATCGCTGGGAACGCCCTTATCAATATCCTCAAAAAGCTCAAGATTGCCTATGTAAATGGAATCCCCTTGATAGTTTGCCTTTATGCCCTTGCCTTGTACGGCCTCCAAATCATCGGCATCGGGAATTTTGGTGTCTTTCCCGAGCCGTTCCATTCCGTCACGTACAACAGCCTTTGCCAAGGGATGGTCGCTCAGTTCCTCAACAGCAATCGCGATTTCCAACAGTTCCTTTTTATCTATGTTGCCAAAACTTTCGACATCGGTAAGTTTTGGTTTTCCTTCGGTAAGTGTTCCCGTTTTGTCAAAAGCGAGAGCGGTAAGTACCCCTAAGTCTTCCAAGGGGCGACCGCCTTTTATCAAAACCCCGCCTCGTGCTGCTCTTGCCACACCACTCAATACAGCAGATGGCGTAGAAATGGCCAGGGCACAAGGACTGGCTGCCACAAGTACCGCCAGGGAACGGTACAGGCTTTCATTCCACGTTTCATCGATGACCAGAAAAGCAAAATTCAATAGTATGACCAATAAGATTACCGATGGCACGTAGTACCGCTCAAACTTGTCTGTCAATAATTGTGTGGGCGATTTTTGGTCCTGGGCCTCTTGAACCATAGTGACCAAGCGGTTGAGGGTAGAATCTTTTGCCTCTTTAATCACCTTTATTTCGAGGGTATTGTTACCATTGATAGTTCCTGAAAATACACGGTTCTCGTCGGGAATATCGCTTTTTGCTGTATATTCCTTATCGGGATTTTCTATTGGTGTTTTGTCCACTGGAACGCTTTCCCCGGTAATGGGTGACTGGTCTATACTACTATTGCCCTTTACAATAACACCATCAGCAGATATTTTACTGTTGGGGCGTACCACAATAGTATCACCTATCTGTAACTCTTCAATACCCACTTCAACGGTATCGCCATCCTTCTTTAATAGTGCGGTTTTAGGCGCAAGGTCTGTTAACGCTGCAATGGACTTTTTTGCCTTGCCCATTGCGTAGTTTTCCAGTGCGTGACCCAGACTGAAAAGGAACAGCAGCAAGGCACCTTCTGCCCATTCGCCCAAATAGGCGGCTCCTGCAGCTGCGACCAGCATCAGGAAATCGATTTCAAATTCGCCTTTGGACACTTTGGTAATGGCCTCCTTTAGGGTAAAATAACCTCCAAAAAAGTAGGCTGCAATATAGAGCCCAAAAGGGATGTTAGCTGAAACCCCTGTATATTTTTCCAACAGGAAACCTGTAATTAGTGTGACCCCACTTAAAATCGCAAAATAGAGCTCCGTGTTTTTACCGAAGATGCCACCGTGGTCGTGGTTGTGGCCATCGTCTTTGCTGTGTTTTTCCTTGTCTTTCATATTATTAATGGTTTTGTTATCGTTAATTAAGATTTAATCCAGTTTTGGGCCTGTTGTTCCTCGGAAATATCAAAAAATTTAACTTCAGACTTTATGAAAAAATCAATTGCCTTCGCGGCCCATTCCTGCCATTTCCTATTGCCAACAAAGGCCATCTTACCATAATCTCCCAAGTGTGCCGAATCAATCTTTAGGTCTTCCCAAAACCCTTTGAGCGTATAGCCTTCAAAATCTTCCATTTCAAAGTAGAAATCCACTTTTTGACCTTTATCGATGATTTGATGGATACGCTGGTGGATGGTCTTTAAGTTGGCTTCATCCAATTTTCCCGACAGCCTTGCGGCTATCAGATTTTCTTTTTTAGTGTCTATAAACTGTACCATAATTTTTGACTTTTCAGCTTTCAATATAAAGCTTCGACCCGTGCAACGGAAGTGCATTTATTGTCCGCTGCACTTGTCGCAAATGCCCTTTAATACCAAATTGGCATCCTCTGCTACAAAGCCTTCCGGCAGGTTGATATGCGGAATCTTATGCTCAGTCAAACAAACGGTCTCATCGCAGTTGTTACAATGAAAATGCAGGTGCAAATCTTGTTCAAGTTCGCAATTGCAGCCAGGTTCGCATAAGGCGTATTTTTGTACGCCCGTGCCGTCATCAATCTGGTGTACCACACCTTTATCCTCAAAGGTTTTAAGGGTGCGGTATAGGGTTGTCCTTTCCGCTTTCGCGAAAGCGGTCTCAATATCCGTTAACGAAATGGCCACTTCCTTTTCTGCCAAATATTTGTAAATGAGTATTCGCATTGCTGTAGGGCGAACACCATTTTCGTTCAATCTTTGTTCTATTTCTTTCATTATTTATCGAGTGTTTTTCTAATATTCTTTGCT
>JALEGO010000116.1 GCA_022763165.1 Flavobacteriales bacterium | reverse complement strand
TCTTTTTTTTGTATTTATTTTCTTGCGGTCAGATGCATCATGACATGGAAGAGCTTCCTGCTCAGGCTGAAGCTGTAAACGATGTAATGAAGGATGAACCTAAAGCAAAACCAGCGATTGAAACTGAACCTTGCACTCAACAAATAGTTGGAAGTGGGATTTTATCAAGAACGAAAGATCAGAATAAAGTAGTTAATATTTTTGGCTTTACATGTGAACCTGAAATTGGCGAAGAAGTGCTCATCCTGCCAGCTGATCCAAAGGTTGAAGCAGTAAGTTTACAAATCGTAGGTATCACACCAAGAGATGACTTTGAATCAGGAAAAGCAGAATGGTACGAGATTGAGGTGCAAAATTTTGGATATGTAGAAGCCTACAACGAATACCAGCAGCCAGAAACAAGACGTTGGGAGTATCCGTTTGATTTAGCTGTTTTATTTCCGGTGATTGAAGGTGCAAAGGTATTGTCACATAATAAAATCAAAGACATGGTATTTCCTAATGATTTGAAAATTAAGGACATTACTTTTGCTATTGATTTTAACAATGACGGTTTGCCCAATGCTTTAATTGCATCATTCTGCTGTGATGATACGGATGATCCAGAGCATTGTGAATACACCTGCGGTATGACATTGCTTAAAAAAGAGGGCAAATGGGAAGTGATAAATGAAAGCCAACCAATGTGAGATCAGCATCAATGATAATGACTTTAACCCTTTTATGGGTTTCTTGTGCTAATGACAAGGTTTGTTGGATTGCAGCTTGTGAATGTTCACAAGACAAACCTCAATTGAAATGGGCATCAGACGCTTTAGATATTGAGCTTGATGCTTATGAATGTTACGATTATATTGGAAGAAAAGAAAAATCATGGGGCTTTGTTCTAAAAAATAACTCTGTAGAGCCTATTTCGAATTGGTCGATAAGTTTTGATGGTAAATTCAGAATTCAAACGCCATATTATAGAATGAAAGATACAATTGCTCCAGGTGATTCGTTGTGGCTTGTTTGGAATCATGATGTTCCCGGACCCATGGTAATTGATCAAAAGGATAACTACATGAATAGTCAATGGTCACCCGATCACAGCTTAGAATTCAGTTGGTCTGACCACAAGTACATTTTTGACTGGAAGAATTCACCTATAGATTCAATTGATTAATATGAAATTCAAATTACTATTTGTTCTTGCTCTTATTATGCAACAAACCTTTTCGCAACTTGAAATCGTTGTAAACAAGGGGCACACAGGAATGATCAACAACATAAGCTATAGCTCTGATGGAAAATGGCAAGCTACTTCAGGTGTGGACAAGCAGCTTATCTTATGGGATTATGCTCAAAGAAAAGTTTATAGGAGTTTTAAAAGCACCAGAGATGTCTACGACATTCGAATTTCAGAACCATTTATCGGAGCTCTTTATTCTGATTCTTTAGAAGTATGGAATTTCTATAATGGAGACCGAGTATTTTACGGGGATGCTTCGGGAAGCTTGAATAACTTCATTCTGGAAAAATCACAAATAATCTATAACAACAAAGCGGGTCACACAGTTTTGTTTGATTTGAATGCTAAGAATATTATAAAAATGAATAGCTCAGGTATGAGGATGGCTATTTCTGGAGATCGAGAATTGATTATTACGTATGAGATTCTCAAAAAGCAGATTGAAATTTTGGATGAAAACTTGAATCTTATAAAAACTATTCCTTCAGAATATGTTGTTCAAATCGATTATGATCCCATAAAGAAGGCAGCGCTCATTCAAAAAACTGATGGAGCCTATTATATGGATTGCAAGAATTTCAGTTTGAAAAAGCTTCCAGAAAAACCATTGAGTCCTTTGGCTTTTGATTTTTATGATGGAAAGCTTTGTTTTTTAAAAGGTATGGCTGTAGAAATCGTAGGTGTACCGAAGTTTAACAAAATCAATAGCATTCCGTTTTCAATGCAACCGATGGGCGTAGCCCTGCATCCAACCAAGAAAATATTAGCAACAGGAGAAAGGAATGGTTCTTGGGAATATGATTTAAAAACAGGCGAAGCACTATATCAATTTGAGAATAACATTCATCCAGTCATTGATATGGCAATAAGTCAAGATCGGAAGTATTTGGCTTTAACATCTGAGGTTGGTGGTTTCGGCACGAAAATCTGGAATGTCAAGAAAAATAATATGGAATATACCTTCAAAGACCTTCGGTATCCTATCAATATTAATCCTATGGGAGAGTTATTGGCTCCATCCGTCAATGGCTTAAATCAAGTTTGCAAATACAATATTCGATTCAAAGAACTCAAGGGTTGTATGGCCTTGGAGAAAATTGCAATGAATTCAGTTTTTAGTGAAAATGGTAAAATATACATTCATGCAAGTTTCAATAACTCAAGATCTGGAGTTGAGGTACACTTTAAAGATTTGGAAAGTAGAAAGCTCATTGGAAAGTTTGATGTTCCAGGCCTGGGAGCACTTGTAATGGATGTCACCCCAGATGGAAATATCCTCGCTATTAATACAACCGAAGGATTGTATTGGGTGAACTTAAAGAAAAAAAGTGTTACCAAATCTTCAATCACCTTCAATTGGATATTTAGTCTTGAGTTTCAATCGAATGAAGTTTTATATGCTGCTGGCATAGACCGAATTGCGAAAATTGATGTTCTTGCGGATAAGGAAATGGGCACGCTCAAAACACCTTCAGGAGGTCGACTTGAAAAACTGTGTTTGAATGATAAATATGTAATGGCGTCAATCAATGTTTTCAATGATAATCGAAATGAATATGCCAAGATTTGGGAGAACGATATCGAGAAATGCACTTTTGATGCTCATGCCACTGGCATTTATGATGCTTTGTTTATTGAACCTAAAAACCGTTTCTACACAGCTTCGGGTGATGGCTCGATTGGCATAAATGATCTCGAAGAATGTGAGCCGATTGCCCGTTTATTGCCTTTTGGAACTGAGAATGATTTCATTCTTACAACAGAAGACAATTACTACATGGCTTCCAAGAAAGCCTTAAATGCAATTTCATTTAGGCACAAAGGACAGTTGATTCCTTTTGAACAATTCGACTTGATTCTAAATCGACCTGATATTGTGGCTCAAAGGTTAAATAATTCATCTTCATCATTAATTCAAGCTTATAGAAGAGCATACGGCAGAAGAATCAAAAAAATGGGTTTTTCAGCAGATCAACTTTCTCTAGATTTACAATTACCCTATATTAAAATCAATCAATTTCAGGAGTTTGTAACTGAAAAGGATCAAATTGAATTGAAATTGACTGTGGGGGATAGTACCAATCGGCTGAATAGGCTTATGGTTTACTCGAATGGAGTGCCTTTGGACGGAATTAAAGGAAAGCCTTTAAATGACATTAAAACTAATGGAAAGGATATGACTTATTCAGTGCCACTCGTCCCAGGGAAGAATCATATTGAGGTGTCGGTCTTAAATGATAAAGGAGTCGAGTCTATTCCCAGAAGTGTTGATGTGATTAGAAAAACTGAAGAAGATCAGAATCTCTACCTAATAACTATAGGTGTTTCAGATTACAAGAACGACACCTTTGACTTGGACTATCCAGTGAAAGACGCTCAAGATTTGAAGAAATTCTTTGAGCAAAATCAAGGTTTGTATGATAATATCTATCAGAAAGAGTTATTGGACAGTGATGTTACAAGGGAGAAGTTGAACGAGTTGGGATTTTTCTTGAAGGACGTTCAAATCAATGATGTTGTCATCATTTTTGTCGCTGGTCACGGTTTGCTCGATGAGAATTATAATTATTACTTCGGTACGCATGATATGGATTTTAATGATCCAGCATTAAGGGGGCTTTCTATAGAATGGTTAGAGCAATTAATGGATCGTATCAAAGCACTTAAAAAAATCCTCTTTTTGGATACTTGTCACTCTGGCGAAGTTGAGGAAGATGAGGTTGAGATCGGTGACGATGATTTGGCCATGCTCGATAATGTGAAAATTAGGGCAGCAGGAGTTGGGATAAGAAAGAAAAAAGGACTAGGACTCTTTAATTCAGTTGAATTGATGCAAGTCTTGTTTGCTGATTTACGGAAAGGCACAGGTGCTACTATACTATCCTCAGCTGGAGGTGCTGAATATGCCTATGAAAGTGCGGAATGGAAGAATGGACTATTTACATACTGTTTGCTCGAGGGCTTAAAATCTAAGTCCGCAGACCTGAATAAAGATGGTAATATAGATATAGATGAATTAAAGAGCTATGTTTCCGATAAGGTGGATAAGTTGTCTGCGGGTAAACAAAAACCTACAAGCAGATCTGAAAACATTCACGGCAATTTTAGGATTTGGTAATGTGCTGCCAATGCGTATGTTAAATCTTCCTAATTCAGGCCGTTTAAGTAAAGATTGTTGATAGTAATCATTATTTTTAGTTATGAACTTGTTGCTTTTCCTTCTTCTTTTGAACCCACTGGGTAGTAATGATAAAACATATTACTCTGAAAATGAGATTTTAATTAATATGTTGCCCGTGTTCGGTAGCTATGAAAATATTGAAGCTGAACTCAATTGTACTACGGGACTTTCTGTTTCTGGAGGGCAAAGGATTTCTTGTGGGAAAATGCTTTTGTTCGTTGATTCTGTTGGAATATATGAGACTAGTTACTATGAATTTGATGCTGATGATAAACTCATCATAAATGGTGCAAAAATTAATCTTGATGCAACTCCAGAAGCTTTGGACTCTTTGTTAGAAAATTCAAACTTACTTCAATATTGCGCTCTGATGTTGACATTGACCAATGGGTTAAAGCTCATGAAGATCAGAAAATTGACGAGAGTGAGGCATGGATGATTCATGACCTTAAAATTGTAAGTGTACCTCTCAAAGAAAGTCCATTCGGTCCTTACCTTTTGAGCTTTTATTGGATTGATGGCAAATTAAGTCATTTGGAAATTAATGATCCGTTTTGCTAGTAAATCTAATTCCTCTATTTTAAGGGTTTTAACTCTTGAAAGGCTGGAGCTAGGTTCTCCAGGTCATTCTAGCTGGTTCTCGGTATCCCTGATAGTTTTTCGATGCCACTCTTATAGTTTCTAGATGCCGCTCTGCTAGGTTCTCGAGCTTAGTCGAGAGACCGCTTTAAATAAATATTGAAATATAGAAACCTTTCCATTAATCGAGTTTTGCGTAATTCTGAACTCCGAATACTTCCAATAATAATCTTGTCAATAAACAAAACTGCCCATTAATTCATCAGACTTATTTTTCTTCAATTGAAATGAATAGTTTAGTCAAATGAGATACTTCTTAATTGTTGTCATATTCTTGCTGGCATGTGACAAAGAGAGGAATACGAGCATATACATCGGCCCAAATTGGCTATGCCAAAATGAACTGGATTTATTGAACTCATTTGATACCTTGGCCTATAGTCCATTGGATATTTTTGAGGTTCAATTCGAAGACGCTGATTTTATCAGTGAAAATTTCGATTCTAGTCACTGTTGCGACCTAGTAAAATTCAATATTGATCACAAGTTTGATTCATCATATAGCGGTTTGCTTACCTATACGGTTCATTGGCAATGTGAATATTGCGGTGCGGTATGCGGCCATAGACATTTGATCATTACGCTCGTAAATGCAAACAACCAAATTCTTTGTGAGAACTATTTGATTAAATTAGAAAATCTTGACTCGATGATATTCACTTCTTTGAAAAAAGAATACGAGATGGATCCTGAAAGGTTTGAAAAAATGAGACTATCCTTGATGACTGACAGGGAAACCAGTGAGTCTTTTATTGAGAAAGTGCAGAATCAAATGATAAGAGGATATTTGAAATTTGCTAATGAACGAGCTATTGAAAGGTATAGACTAAACATATGCATGTTGGATTCAGCAAAACTCGTTAAAATAGCACATGCCATTCCATTTAATCTCGTGATCCCCATTTTCGATTTGAATTACATGAAAGCGCTTCCTCCTCCCGAAGAGAGTTTAGAAATTGTTATTGAATAGCTCATCCAATGATGATAAGATATTGCTATTTTCGCGGGAAATACCATTTTCTTGAAAAGATTTCTTATCCTAATCTTGTGTTTTTTGAGCTTGAGTCAGGCTCAAGGATTAAACTCCATTTCTATTAACGCCAATGAGGAAGTACTTCAAAATGAGTTGCTCAAAATTACTATTGAAGATGTTACATCTCTATTATCTCAAGCTTTTGATTTTCCCATAAATATTAATGACCCAGAAGCTTTAGTTCAAATTAATCTTCCTGTCCCGACAGAAAAAAGATTTACAGATGTCGAATACCTAAACCCAACTGACAAACATTTTTATTATCCAGATTGCAATTATGAATGGAACATAAATCAAGAAGGCATTATTACTGCTCGACTCAATGCGAAGTCTTTTGAGGGTATCTCAGCAGGATTGTATGGTTTGCTTCAAGAGCAACTCGGGTTTAATTTCTATCATCCCAGAAAAACGATAATTCCTCGACATGAAGAATGGCCAATCAAGCAACTAAACTGGAGCGTTAAAGAACGTTTTAAAAAAAGAGGCTTCACAATACATACCATGCATCCCTTAGAATTGACCGAACCACTTTTAAATCCCGCATACCCCAGTGGACTTGAAATTGTCAAGGAATACATAGATTGGTTAGCTCGAAATGGGCAAAATTATTTTGGTTTTAGATTGCTGAAAACGGTAAAGCTAAAAGCGTGGATTGCACATGCAAGAGAAATCACCTCTTACGCTCATCAAAGAGGTGTGATCATGGGTTTAAGTTTGTATGCCAATCAAATTCAACAGAAAGCATTTCGTTTGTATTATGATCCATTGTTAAGGTTGAAATCTAGACATCAACAAGCAATGAACAAGATTGAGGATCTTGTAGAGGCCAATTTTGATGTGTACTTTATTGAAATGTCTACCTCGGAGAAAAGCTACGGTAATCTTAAAAGGAAAGCTAAGCTTTTGGATGACGTTTATTTGCACTGTGCAGAAAATCATATTTTGTTATTTGCAGGCGCTGTTAAACATAATTCTGATGGAAGCTCAGAATATTTTTATGGAGATCCAGAAATAGCAAAACAGTATCAATTCCGAGCAGAATCCTCACACACTTTTATGTTTTATGGTCTCACAGATCAAAAAGCGCCTATATACAACTATGAAAATCTATTGCATAAAACGGAACATCTTCTAAAGTGGAAGGACCAAAGGGAAACATGGTATCATCCGGAATCGGCCTACTGGGTGACTTTTGATAATACCGTTCCGATGTTTCTGTTGCCTTACTTTAGGGCAAGACTTAATGATATTCTCTTTTGTGATTCTCTTGATATTCCTGGGCATCACACATTTTCTTCTGGTTGGGAATGGGGGTATGGATTGATCGATTGGGCAATTGCAAGATGGTCTTGGGATTACGGAAATCAGAATACTCCTGCAGATGTTTTTTACAAATTATTGCCAAATCAAAAGGTTGCTGGTGCGGTTGAGCATTTGATGAATATTCAAGATAAATATATTAAGGATGAACAATTGATCAGATACCTCTGTGCGCAAACAGTCACTGATGAGATTCCAGGAAAAAACATGCAATTTCATCCACAGCCACATTGGAAATATAAACACTTGTTCAAAAAAGCGAGTCAAGATGAATTGGATAGCCTTGACTACTATATTCAAAGATTAGAAAAACTAAAAGTTGAATGTTCCGTTTTTGATAAAATGGTCGGTCCTGAAGAGATCTCATCTGTAGCTTGGCCAGAAATTGAACAGTCGATTTTAATTACAAGGCAGAGAATCGTTCACAGAATTGCCATATTGAAGGCCATTCATGAAAGGCGCATGAGTAAAATCGAAAAACGTAAACCGGATATTGACACCTTTTTGGGACACGCTGAGGAGGCTAGGGACTATGCCCAAGAAATTGTGCAGCGAAGAGAGGAGACTTATGCTTACGATTTAGAAACTATTGCCAGAAAAAGAAAAGGTATTACGGCATATCATTTTGGTTATTTGTACCCTGTATCCAATCTGCATTTTTGGAAAAGAGAGGAGATGCAAATAAAGAAAAATCGCTGGGGATTCATGCATCGAAATATTTGGAACGTTCCGCGAATTATTGGACTGTGGTAGTTTGGTGTTGGGTCTTTTCGATAATAAAAAGTAGTCTTTTGATAATTAATGAACCATGCTAAGGTTCAAAAGGACTAGCTTTATTTCATGAACTTGAGAAATCTATCTTTTTGGGTTTTGAGCATTCTTTTATTGGGTTGCGGACCAAGTATAGAGGAGCAGAATAACTTCTATATGGCAATGGTGCAAAAAGAATTGGAATATTTAGAGAAACATCAAAAAGACTATAGACATCTGCTCTTAAAATGGCATAAAATTGAGGACTATGTTCGAAAGGATACACTATGCTTTATAGATTCTGCGCTCGGTAAACCAGAATTAAGTATTGATCATTGGTCTGAAGAATTTGAAGATATATCGTTTGAAAATGAACAAGGGTATATCGTTTATGACGAGGAACTTAAGCATAAAGAAAAGGACAATGCCTATTTTATAACGCTTGTAGACTATGGAGTCAGTCAATTAAAATCGGAACCAACGGGAACTATAAATTTGGATATGGATAACGCGATGCATTTTCTAAACTGGTATTTTGAAGATACTAGCTTGGTTCGAAATTTCAAATCAACAGGCATGTTATCCAGGCCACAAGCGCGTTATGCATATTTGGTGGGAATTCGTCATCAACTCCAAAAACTTATTAACCTGAAGTATCTTCTGGTTTCAAAGTGCAAAAAAATTCAAACGGCTAAAGCCATATTTGGAGCCACATACCTTCCCGGTTCCTATTTGGGTGTAATTTATCTTTTTGATTTCCAAGGGGAAAGGCATATGAATACTTATGAGTTTACCAGTGGGAGTTCATCTGAAATACGCTATTACAAGACTAAAAATGGAGGAGCCAAGGACTTAGAAAGTGCTGTAATCTTTGATTTTGCCAACAACCAAAAAAGAGCCCGAAATAGCTGTATCCATGAAAATTTCACTATTGTGAATGATTTTCCAAATCATTAGAAAGATAGAGAAGTTCATTTTCATGAGTTTCTTCATAAAACCCAAACGATTTCAAAAGTCTCACCGACCAAATATTTTGCTTATGGCTCACAGCTTTTATTTCTCTAACCTCTTTATCAACTAAATACTTAAGCATCGCTCCCAAAGTCTCTTTTGCAAATCCCTGGTTCCAATATGGTTGATCAAATGAATAACCAATTTTAGCAATGTGCTTATCTAGCATATCAAACATAAAAGTGCCAATCAGCTCATTTGTCAACTTTAATGTTGTGCCAATACGCTGAAAACCAGCCTTCTTGTTTTCCTCAATCATTTCCAAAGCCTGATCCAGAGACCTCATTGGAGGATTCGCTCGAAACGCCATCGCTTTGTCATTTGAATAAATTGCAAGTAAGCGCTTAGCATCAGAACTTTTTAATGTTCTAAGAACTAACCTGGCTGTATGTATGGATTCAAACATCATATTAGCAAACAATCTTCAATTTAAATTTAAAAAAGTATGGAATTAGGACGAACTGTCCACCCAAGTAATGAAATGAAACAAATAATTCTTTCAATTTATTTACTCATTCTCTTTTTAAAAGTAGAAGCTAAATATGCTGCCTACAGCATAGAGCATATGGTTTTGACTTGTGATACTTTTCTCATCGGGCAAATTGTGACACATGATGCTGAGACTTTTACTATTGCACTTGATGATAGTTCAGGACATGTTAGAATTCAAAAGTTTAAGAATTGGACTTGCGCTCATAGATACGCAGAATATGAGATTGGTCAAAAAGCTTTGTTTTTTTTAGAGAAAAGAGATCGAAAGTTTTATGTAATGAGTGGTGGAAATGAAGGAGAATTGCCGATTGTGGGTGATTCCTTATACCTCAGTAGTTTGAGTGTTTATTATCCTTTTGATCTGGATGTTGGACAAGAACTAACAGGTTCCAAAACCACCCTTATTTCTGGCAAAAGATTCCATGGTTATGATTTCCGTACTAGGCATTTTGTAGAAACAATTCGGACATTTAGAGG
>JALEGO010000115.1 GCA_022763165.1 Flavobacteriales bacterium | reverse complement strand
TCATTTACTTCGATGCTTGGAACAACTATGTAATCAATATCCAAGCCAACAGAATCACCATTCTGATCATAAACAATAGAAGTATCCGAATCAACCGTGTCTTGTACCAAGATGGTTTCTGAACTAATAATGACACTGTCAGGAACAGCCAAAGAAGGATCTGCCTGTGCAAAATCTTCATCAGCATTGTTAGAAGTTCCACAATTACTAATGTAAAGGATCAATTCTTGATCAAGCTCTTGGAACGTAAGATCCGGTGCATCTGGTCCTTCCAATAACTTAAAGCAGTTATCAAACAAAGCTTGTGTCTTATCATCAGCTTGTCTTAATTTTTGAACTGAACCGAAAGCACCACCACTTGTAGCCTGAGACCAAACTACTCCAACAGTAATGTTGTTTGTAGCTCCTGGCGCCAGTGTAAATGGACCTGCACTTTGGATAAACCTTCTATCAAACGGAGTGTTTCCAGAGTTTATCTCATTCCAAGAACCAGTCGGTGTTCCACCAGTTCCCCAGTTTTGAGGATCAGTATCATCAGGGAACATGAAATCAGCCTCCACACATGTAAAGCCACCAGATCCTGGACCCGTTCCTGGACAACCTGCAGGGTGCCCTGTTCCTCCATAAACCATTTTAGAACCATCTCTCCAAATTCCTCTCAAATAGTTATAATATTCCGAACCATTTGTGGGGTCACCTCTTACAGATCCGTCATTATTGTGATACAAGAATCTTCTCATACCAAAACGCTCATTATCAGGTATACCATCTCCGTAACCTACTCCATTTAAGGCTTCATCTGTACCGATACCTATTTCATTATCAATACCATCATTATCTTGATAAGGTCCTTGGAAGAAATCAACACCAATTGCTGGCGGGTTGTCACCATAACCTATCGCACCAGAGTTGTCTTCATCAACTTCATCTCCATTGTAACAATAACCAAGACCTCTCATAACATCACAACCTACATAATCATCTTGGGGATTACCTAAATCGGCATCTACCCACTGACCCATATATGTTTCTGTCAATGTAAATGTTGATCTATTTAGAAGCTCATAGTTATAAAAGGTCATATCGTTTACTTCATCATTAGTAGCAAAGGCAAATGCCTGAGCTCTAATTTCCATTCCGATAGCCTCAGCTCCAGATTCTGTATGGATATTTCCTTTATCATTGAAAACCCACCAAAGGTTCTGATCACCAAAAATATTGATCAATCGGTCTGTACGACAATCTGTAGTACCAGTCAAATCATATCCAGGATAATCACCATCAAGAGGATTGTAAATACCGTCTCCATTGTAATCAAAAAATGGCGCTAGATACTCATCATACTCTTGCCATGGCCATTCCAAAATAAATTTGGGAATCGTGTATCCTCCAGGGTATTTTTCTTGTTGTGTATTTGTTCCATTAATCGCATCAAATTCACCAGATTGAAACCAATCTACGAAAGTCGCAACCTCCTGTCTAGTTGATTCAAAATGTCTATCGTATTCAACGCAAGTTGCTGGATCAATCTCAGCTGTTCCATCTGTTCTCAAAGGACCTGTCCAATAGTCGATGTTACCATTGGTTCTAAATCTCTGACCTGCCACTTTCAGCTGATTACTGACATCAACACCTCCGAGCCACAGTGCACCCGCGAATAAAGCCGTTTTTCCAGAACCTTTTGGCACTTCATACTTAGGACTTTGCTGAAGATCCCACCACATGTCACCTCCAGACTGGATAAGCGCAGTAACGTTGTTAATATTCAATTCTCTAGCCGAACTAGGAGGAATACAATTAGCAGCTATTTGTTTGATTTCATCAGTTTTGCCAGGATTACCTGATCCTACATACTTTTCTGCCATAACAGTAAATGATGTCAAGGCGAGTACGAAAACGGATACAATTCTCTTTTGCATAAATATACTTTTAGCGCTCATTCTTTAAATTAAAAGTTCAATCTGATACCAATTTTTACCCTTCGAGGCAATGTGAACATCGAACCATTGTTGATTTTGATGTTGTATAATTCCCTAAATGCTTGTTCGTCTGTTTGTGATGTAATATCGTTTTGGAAAGTAGCATCAGTTAAGTAACCATCATCATCTGGGTTACCTGTAAATCTGTAAACTGATGCAATGTTCAGTGTATTCAACAAGTTATCGATCTGAAAATATACTTTCGCATCGGCTAACTTCTTAGAATCTTCACCACCAAATCTAAGATCAAAATTTCTATCAATACCAGCATCAAATACAAATTGCCATGGCAGTCTGTTTCCGTTCAAGGACCCATCCACTAATTGTCTTGGACCTGTAAATAGACCGGAAGAAGAAACATTACTTGAAGCTGTGTAAGGTGTACCCGACCCAGCATTAACCGTTACATTGATACCAAGATTTTCCAGCAGTCTTACACCTCCAGTACCATCATCTTTTCCACCAATGACTGGGCCATTGTAATTCTTACCTCCACCATATCTATAATCGAAGTTACCGTTAATAGTATGTCTTTGATCAAAAGACAAAGGTATTGTTGCTCTTAGGTTTGCCTGTCCAGTTCTTGCAAGACCAAGTCCTGAAGTTGAGTTTGAACCAGTTCCTTCAGCGAACTGTAAAGTATAAGAAACTCTTCCTGAGAAGTTACCCTCTGGTCTTAAGTCGTAGGTAAAAGTCATCCCCTTAACAGTTCCAAAATCCTGGTTGTTATAGGTAATATATGGATTTGGATAGGCTTGAGCTAAATTCACAACATTTACCATGTCTCTCATTTCTCTGTAGAATCCAGATAAAGTAATTGCAGAATATGGAGTTAACTTTTGCTTAAACCCAACTTCATAGTCAATAGTTTGTTCTGGCAACAAATTACCATGTGAAATGGCATTTCCACCAACTGACTCTATGAAGTAGTAATCTATTGGGTTTAATCTAGCACCAGAAGTAGGTCTCTTTGTCAATACATCATAATGAGCGATGAATGTCGCCTCATCAGATATTGGGAATGAGAATGCAATTCTAGGCATTACTCTCACTTGTGGCTTGTAATCTTTGAATGAAGATGCATCAATATCTTGTCCTCTAGTTCTAGTATTGTCTACCAACAATGGTGCTATACCAGTCGCTGTTTCCAAAACAGAGGCATCCTGAATCTCAGAACCTTCAGCATTAAACCAAGTATCTCCATCTCTAAAACCAACAATACTAGTTGGGTTTTGTACATCATTAACATATACTACGTAATCATCACCAATATTTGTAGGAAGTGCTATGTCACCATCACTATCAATGTAAGATGATAGATCCTCTCCTGCTTTTACTGTTGGGAAGATGGACCATGGATCCGCTAGCACACTTTGATTCGCGTCAAATCTATCGATACGAAGACCAATGTTAAATACCAAATCCTCAAATGAGAACTTGTCTTGAATGAAACCAGCAAAATAGATCGGTCTGTAAGGTGCTATAGCTCTTGTAAAGTTTCCATTTTCGTCAGTAGCCGTAAAGAAATCTGATAACCAGTTTGACTCGTAGTTACTCACTTT
>JALEGO010000114.1 GCA_022763165.1 Flavobacteriales bacterium | reverse complement strand
TACAATTAAACTGAAAAACGTAGACTTGCTCGAATTTATTCCAACAGTTCCTAAACACATTAGACAAGATGAGTATTTGAGCAAAATATGTCTTCTCAATCAAGAATGGAACAGAAATCAAGTTGCCTTTGATCAAAAAGCAATTGGTTCTAATTATGCATTAGGCGACATCTCTATTTCAAGAATAGATCTAGCAAGAAATTGTCTGAATTCTTATCTATGGGAGTTGATTTTTTATACAGTTGATAATGGTAAAAAACAGGTTTTATATCATGGCTGGTTTGATTTTCCCAAAGACCTTTATGCTTCTTTGTTTGAAGGAAGAAACATCATCCCTTTTGAGAATTGTCGCGCCTATATGGAGCAATGGCAACATCCAGGTTCTGAGAAAATCGAATTATCGTTAATGCGTGATATTAAGGAGGAGCAAGAAATTCCTTTTCGTGTCTTGAATGACGTGATGTATCCTTTGCAAGGTGAACGTAAGAAGAAGGAAAGAGAGATTATATCACCTCTTAACTACACTTCGATGCAAGACTTTTTAACAGATTCTACAACCTTTGCTACCTTCACACCACCAGGGTTCTACAATAGAGCAGATCCCAGAAAAACAGAACTATCTAGGTTTAAGGTTTTGAATAAAGTCATCAAAAGAACTACAATCAATCAACCCACGAAACAGGAAATGATGGAGCTAGAGTTTCAATTCGATGACGGTAGTGGAAAAATGACGAAATTCCTTATTGGAGGCATCAACCCACATGAATTTCCTGTACTAGAAATTGAGGATTGCAATAAAGGTCAGATGTATTCTATGGGTATAGCCAATCATCCATTTTATGAGACATATGGTGATCATGAAAAGAATAGGATCGAAGCCAGCACATATTTTTCTTTTTTATTGGATAAGGACAATAAATGGCTTGACAGTCATACTGTTGGTATAGATGGACCTTTATTTCATAAAGATGCTGAAGGAAAACTACATTTGTGGATGCTTTCTTTTGAAAGACATGCATTGGTTTCTCATTTTGAGTTAGACACTTAACAAGCAATCAGTTACGCAACAGACTGAACATTAAATTGTTCCTTAAATTTCAAAGAGAAATTGGTGGAAGAAACATTGTTCCACGACAGTGCACCCTTTAATTGTTCTGTTAGGATTGTGATTAATTTCATGCCCAACGAATTAGAAGAGACCTTATCAGGATCGAAACCAGAACCATTGTCTGAATAGGAGAAGGTATATATTTCATTGTACTTTTCTAATGAAATTGAAATAACACCAATATCACTTTTATTAAAGGCATATTTGAAGCTATTGGTTATGAGCTCATTCAAAATCAAAGACAGTGGTATAGCCAAGTCAATATCCATCATTAGGTTCCTTTCAATGTCAATTTTAACCTCGATTGATTTTGATGGATCGAAGAAAATATCTGATAGGTGATTAGAAAGATAGCTCGTGTAATCATAAAAATCTACTCGATTGACGTCCTTATCCTGATATAATTTTTGATGAATCAAAGCAACCGAATGTACTCTATTTTGTCCTTCCTGTAATGCGTTAATAGCCGCTGGGTCATTCGTATTTTCTGTTTGCAGGTCCAACAATGTACTAACCATTTGAAGGTTATTTTTAACACGATGATGAATTTCTTTAATCAACATTTTGTTTTGAGCGAGTGATGCGTTTAGATGTTTATTTAGCTTTTTGTTTTTTCTAAACAAGAAATGCATTGTTAGTGCAATGACTAGCAAAATCAAACTACCAAGAACACTAGCCCTTATGATTTTCTTGTTCGTATAATTTTCTTGTTTCAATAGTTGATTTTTTGCTTGCAGCAGTTGGTTTTCTTTTTTTTCGCGTTCAGCACCAAATTTGGCTTCTACCTGTAATATTCTTTCTTTATTCTTAATAGAATTTACACTGTCGGATAGCTCATTGTGCCTAATTGAGAGTTCGTAGGCTTTATTTAAATCTCCTGTTGCAAAGTAATAATCTCGTAATACCTTGACTCCTCTTTTGCGATTGTGGGCATCAATAATACCATCTCCCGAATATTCATTTATGAGAGAAATGTAATCTTCAATAAACGATGGGTTATCCTTCGACAATTGAACTTCGCACATCATAATAATTAAATTCTGATAGGCACTTGATTCTTTAGGGTTTGTGTTCATAGTCAGAGATTGCTTAAATGCCCACTCCGCGCTGTCTAAAATACCCAAATTGTAATAAGCTTCTCCAAGCACAGCCATAATGTCAGAATACACTCTTGGTCTTAATTTAATTTTATCAGAACCAATGGCTTTGAAAAGGTATTTGATAGCTTTTGCATTTTGTTCCAAAGCATTGTAAGTTATACCAACATCTGTCACTGCAAAGTAGTACTCAAGTGATGTGGAATCCAGAACTTTTTCGTAATTCATAGCTTTAATGCGATGAGCTAAAGACTCGTCATATCGATTCATGAACCCATACACATTCCCATTACTGCTATGGATTAAACTAAGAAGGGATGTGTCCCTCATTAAACTGGCAACTTCTAGAGCTTTATTTAACCACTCAAAACTTTCATCGAATTTTGCATTGTAACAAAGGATATTGGCGTAATCTATATAAAAGGAACATAGATCTTTTTTCGATGCATGAACAGTCATATAACGTAGGGCGCTATCATAGTACATCTCAGAAACTTTATCTTGGTATAACATTAGATAAGATCTGGCTACCATGGATAAAGAGATTCCAATTGATGAATCATTTTTAGCCAACCGAGATAATTTCAATGCAAGTTTTGAGTATAGTAAACTGCTATCAGGGTTTTTATGCGTATATACCGTAGATAGAACATTATAACAATTGATCTTCTCGATGACCGTGTGATTTTTACCAAGTTCATTATGAAGGCTGTCTATTTTATTCTCATATAAAGAACTGGCAACCACATTCACATTGGTATTTACTACAAGTAGAGTCCAAATCAAGAAGTAACCTTTCATAGCAAATTTGAGTTGCAAAAATACAAAACAAAAAACCAACCAATGAAAACCTTATTTCTCTAGCCTGATTTATAATTAAAATTCATCAGACTTCCGGCTCTCGGTAGATTTTACGATTCTAATGTGAAGGGATTCTGAAAGAGAATCGAAGAATCTGTGTTTATGATATTGGGGCTATCTCAAAAGCTTGTATTTATTGATTTAACCACTCTTGTAATTCTAAATCATAAGAATTCAAACCATTATTTTCTATTCCTAATAACATATCTCCGAAAGCATTCACCTCTAAAATTACCGGCATTCCTCTGGGGTCGATTGCTACGTCCACACCAGCGTAAAAAAGTCCTCCAATTTCCTCTACGGCCTTAATAGCCTCTCTTTTTGCGGTATCGATGACCTCATCACCCCAGGAGTTCCTTAGATCCTCAATATTTCCTTTTTCGTTTCCAAGATGCAAATTGGTAATGATATGGTGACTTATTCTGGGCACTACAAGACTTGCTTGCTTGTTGATGATCAGTATTCGTAAATCAACACTTTTATTATTAAACATCTTCTTTCTAATCCATTCTTCAGCCATTAATCCCGCTGGGACCATAGCATTAATAATGTCGCGAATTTCATATGTTG
>JALEGO010000113.1 GCA_022763165.1 Flavobacteriales bacterium | reverse complement strand
GAAGAGTGGAAAGGAGGCTTAGATCAAATAGATGATGTTTGTGTGATAGGATTTCAGGTTTAATTAAAGAATTAAATAACCTATTCTTTAATTACTTCGAGCTCAAATGGAATATTGACAGTATCTTTGTAAATCATGCCTTTTCCCAACATAATATCGTCTTCTTCAAGGTAAAACCATTTTACTTTGAATTCGTGTCCATTTTCATTGATCTGTTCTAAAATGAACAAAATATCCGCAATCTTTTTGGAAGAAGCTGAATTCACATAATCAAGATTCAAAATCAATTCAGAATTTTGATGTTGAATGTTCTCAGAGTAGGTTTCAAACCATTGAATAATGGGAGCATAGAATTCCAGTGCGTTTTCAGGCATAGAGCTGCCTGAGATCTCAAATTCATTATTTTGATGATCCAAATGTACTTTAGGCGTATATTCTTGTTCTTGTAAGTAAATTGATTCCAAAGACATTACTAAATAGACATCTTAATTGAATAAAAGCTTTTTTTATGGTCGACAGGTGTAAAATCAAAAAGCACTTCACCCTGGCAGTCTCTAAAAATCTCTATTAAACCAAGTCCCGCACCTGCAGACTCGTATTTAGGGCCATTCAAAAGCGTTTCTTTGTACATGCTTTTCAATTCTAAATCTGTTAATCCTCTTAAATCCTCAAGATGCTGTTTCAAGATCTCAATTTTATCATTTGAGATCAAGTTCCCAGCACTTAGGGTGTAAACATCTTGACTTTTTGTCACTATCACAATCCCATCAGCACGTTCGCCTTTTTTTAAGGCATGAAGACTAATATTCTGCGAAAGCTCCACCAAAGTTAGAAAAACTCTTTTTCTTAGCGTTCTTTTTTCTGTACTTCTATATATGCTGTCCTCTACCATCCTTAAAACGGGCATGATGGAGTTCTGCGAAAAGTCTCCCTTGTAACTCACAATGATATTATCGTCCATCATTTCCCTATGGAAAAATTTGGCAATACGAATAGGTACATTGTAGTCCTCTGTTTCTTGTTTTCCTACAAGCTTGATACCCAAATAGAAATAAGAAATTTTCTCATCAATTTTCTCAAAATCAAACTCCAGCTTTTGTGAGGATTTCCTTGCCATTTCTATCAAGCCCAATCCTGCTCCACCTTTCTGCGAAATCTCAGTATTTGACAACACATCTAAATAGTAAGACTTCAGTTGATCCTTATCAAGGTTATTGATTTGATTTAATTTCTTCTCAAGACCAGGTATTTCATCATTGAGAATTAGGTTAGCAGAATTAATAAAGAAAGTGTTGCCGATGTTTCTAGCAAGAAACAAACCTTTATTATCATTTGCTGCGGCCATTTCTGAGCCATGTCTGATAACATTTTGAAAAGATTCTGCCATTAAAAATGAAATCTTTCTTTTCATTTTTGACATTTCTTTTACATGATCCAGATTTCCTTCACTCATGGAAATCATTTTTTCGGTCATGTTATCACTGAAGTCCCCCTGATAAATAAAACAAAGGTTATCTTCTTTCAACTTTTGATAAAACCAATATAAGCTTTCTAGCTTCACTATTTTCCTGCAATCAAGTGTTGGTGGTAAAAGTAAATAATTCAAATCGATAATACAAAAGGCTCATAATTACTTTATTTTCTGAAGAATAAAAAAAAGTTCTGAGCCCTGTCGAGGGGGCACTGAATTGTAAGCTTCTTGCATCTTTATGACCTTAAAAAAGTGGCTGAAAATATCTCTATACTCATCTTCATGGCCACCAAATGGTGGACCGGAATCGAACGTTCTTTTGAAAAGAAGACCAATCATCTTGCCATTCGGATTAAGTAACTCTAAACTCTTCTTAGCGTATTTTACTCTTAATGAGGGGTCTATGGCGCAAAAGAAAGTCTGCTCAATGATTAAATCATAATTACCTTGATGTAGAAAATAGTCATTACTATGCATTTGATTTTCAGGAAATCCCGGGCAGTTTTTGATAAATTCATCATGTGCTACATCCGAAATATCTAGAAAGTGAACATTTTGAAACCCATTTTCCCAGAGATATTTTACTTCGTAACCACGGCCAGCACCGGGCAGCAGAATTTGAAGATCTTTTTTCTCCAATTGGTCAATGTATGATTTAATTGGAGGTGAAACTGCTCCTAGATCCCATCCAGTTTGACCTTGAACATAGCGGTTGTCCCAAAAGTCTGAGTTTAGCATTTTACTCATCTTAACGTCTTTTTAGAAGAACGACATTTTCAATATGATGTGTATGAGGAAACATATCTACTGGTTGAGACTTTAGAATATCATATTGAGCTTTCAAGAGCTCCAAATCCCTTGCTTGCGTGGCAACATTGCAACTCACATACACTATTTTTTCCGCTTGAAATTGAAGTAGGCGTTCCACGACTTTCCGATGCATTCCGGCTCTTGGGGGGTCGCAAATGACAACATCAGGTTTTTTCAAGGATTGATTCATGATTTCATCTTTCATGTCCCCACAATAGAAACTAACATTGTCAATTTTGTTATCAATGGCATTGATCTTACCCAGCTCAACAGCTTCTTCAACGGATTCGATACAGAATACTTCTTTGCAATCGTTTGCTAAAAACAATCCAATAGTGCCAAGTCCAGAGTATAGATCAAAAACCACGTCATCCTTATTTACAGCTGAAAAGTCCTTTACAAGCTTAAACAATTTGTCTGCCTGGTATGAATTTGTTTGATAAAATGACTTTGGACCTATTTTAAAAGATAGATCCCCTAATTGTTCCTCTATAAACTCACTTCCATGAAATAGTATTAAATCCAAATCATAGAGTACATCATTTTTTTTCTCATTTATAGTGTAATACAGGGATGTAATATCTGCAAATCGTTCTAAAATGGCATTTAGAAGTTTTTTTAAGGTTTTGTCATCATCCTTACCTACTGACAGTATTAACATAATCTGCCGAGTATTCGATATACG
>JALEGO010000112.1 GCA_022763165.1 Flavobacteriales bacterium | reverse complement strand
TGGCATTTATTATTCCTCCCAAAACCTTTGCACATATGGAGGCAACAGGAAACTATAATTGTTATCACCCTGACAATAAAGAGGGCATTTATAGATATTCTTTTAATGACAAAGGTTTGTTGATTAGGAAGTACATTCCTGGAGCCGGTCTTTCCAAAATATATTATAATGCAATTGGTCAAGTGATAATGACTGAAGATCCTAAGGGGCAAAAGACATTTAGCAAATACGATAGTTTTGGAAGAGAAATAATCAATGGAATTTACTTCGGGACGGCTCTACCTAGTTCAAATGATGGCCTTTTTGAAATAAAATCGAATAATTCTGAGGGATATACAACAGACCTCAGTTTTCCTCAAAGCCAAATCGAAATCCACAATATATCATATTATGATGATTATGATTTTAATGGCGATTTGAATGTGCAAAGTATTGAAGAATACACAAATCCGCAGGATGGGATATTTGCGTCTGAAGCGGATTCCAGAACAATCGGAATGTTAACAGGTAATCGAACAGGATTATTCAATAAAAAGGGAGATGTGGTTATTGATTATCAAATTTCTTCAATGTTTTATGATAGCCTAGGCAATATGATTCAGGCCAAATTGGAAAATCAGACCCATGAAATTGACATCAACAATATGCTATACAATTATAGTGGAGATGTGGTTAAAACAAAAAAAATGCACAGATCAAACATTGAAGGAAATCTTGTATCTAAAAGTATTCTTAAAGAATATGTTTTCGATCATCGATCTAGGTTAATTGAAGAGTATATAAGTGTGGATGGCATGGCTCCGGTTAAAACGGTTCACAATTCATATGACAAGCTCAATCGACTATCATCAAAAAGACTAGGACTAGGTAATAACTTAGATGAGTATCTGCAAAAGCTTGATTTTAAGTATAACATTCGTGGGCAACTGAAATCTATAAATAATTTGGGTGACTGCGAAAGTGTGGTGATTATTGATCCTACAGGCGGTACAGTTGAGGGTAGGTTTACAGATCAAAACGGTGAAGTAGGTATAAAGAATGTTCAAAATAATCTAATTTTTAATGATGATCTATTTTCACTCCAACTCAGCTATCATACGAATTCTAAATTGAACATACAGCCAAAATTTGATGGTACAATCGCGGCTGTGGAATGGCAAGAAGGGTGTGATCAATTGATTGAAGCATATGCCTTTGATTATGATAACCGAGATCAACTTATTGAAGGAGACTATTCTATCAGAAATACTGATGAGTCTTATTTATCCGTTCCGAACTATGATGTCAATAACGTTCAATATGACTTGAATGGTAATATCCTTCAACTTGAAAGAAATGGATCTCAAGGGAATACTATTGATCTTCTTGATTATCAAATCGGATTGGACAATAGATTACAAAGTATTGAGGAGACTGGAGATCAAAATGAAGGTTTCATTTCTCAAAACTCTTTTGGACAATATCATTATGATCAAAATGGCAATATGAATCGGGATGATCACAAAGCTTTCACTATTATTTACAATAGTTTAGACTTGCCAGCTATAATCGCATTTGATTCTGGAGATTCTATTGTAAACATTTACAATACACTAGGTCAAAAGTTAGAGAAATGGACGAAGCCAGCAGGAGCCAGTTTAAATGACTGGTCTAAAAAATACTATTTCAGTGAGATAGAGTACCTGGATGGAAATATTGAGTCAATTGCTTTCGATGATGGTCGTATTACGCCATCAGCAGGATCTTTTCAATTCGAGTATAGCATAAAGGATCATTTAGGTAATTCTCGAGTTAATTTCGCTGATTTAAATCATGATAATGAAATTACAGAAGATGAGGTCTTGCAAAGAAATGCCTATTATCCCTTTGGCATGGAAATGTCGAAACCGAATCAGGCGATTATTGGCACCGAAAATGATTATCAGTATAATGGCAAAGAGATTACTCAGGATTTCGGGTTGAATTGGTATGACTATCAAGCCAGATGGTATGATCCAGCAATTGCAAGATGGCATACTATTGACCCATTGGCTGAGAGTTTCCAAAATTGGTCGCCATATAATTATGTTTTGAATAAACCTGTGAATCTAATTGATCCTGATGGAATGGCCCCTGATCAACCAGACCCTAACGATCCGCCATTAGAAAGTGCAAGTTTAGTATGGTTGCGCAGTGAGTCTCTGAGAAAGGACTATGAGAGTTCCTTGGGCAAGGGAGTTGTTATGGAGGTTGTTGGTAAATCTACCAAAAAGGATAGGTCTCAGAAGACAAAGGAAACTTGGGAGGCTGGAAACGATTACACAATGGATGAAGGGTTTGTTAGGTTTAGTAATAAAGACATCAATAAAAACGCTACAAATACGATAGTTCTAGGAGCAAATGTCAGTGTGTCCTCTGATAACCCGTCTAACGCAAATGGTAGTGCCGGTTTCTCATGGGACTATGGAGAGAATCCACAATTCACTGCTGGTAATAGCATAGGTTTAGTTGACAAGAAAATAGGTCCAGCGAAAGGTGCTTTATCTATAAGTAATTCAGCCACTGTAGATTTGTTAACCGGTGAGTCATCTTCTTCAACCACCATCAATGGAACCATTGGACTACAGTATGGAAAGGAAGGTGGCCCTTCAATAGGCGTGATGACTACAAAGTTGTCTAAGAATGTCAAAACGGGAAAGTTCACCCCAAGTACTTCAATAGTTTCTATTTCTACTAAAGCTTTTGGAAGACAATGGTCTGGTGCAATCACCGCAAAACTAAAAACCGCAAGAAAAGTAATTTATACGATCGAAAAGTAAAGAACTATGTCAAGCAAAAATGTTGTTTATTAAGTTCTAAAGGGAGCAGGCTTATGGCTCTGTTCCCTTTTAATCGCTAATAAGACTCTTCACAAATCCTCTTGCCTTAATTCGGATGCACAAACATT
>JALEGO010000111.1 GCA_022763165.1 Flavobacteriales bacterium | reverse complement strand
GTGGCAATTCTTGCAACCTTTCCGCTTCTACCTTAGCATCTTCATCTAGTTGATTGGTGTTCTTTATTGAGGATATGGAGCAAATGAATGAAATGGCCTTTGCAGTAATCGCTTGTCTCGGATTTTCTCTAATAGAAGCTTTTTTCGTGTTACCCTCACACCTAAAAAACAAAAAACTGCAACGTGCTGCTAAAAGTGAAGAAAGGAAAAATGCAATAGAACGCGCCATTGACTATGTCAAAATGAAAATCTACGGTGAAATCCTTGCGGGAATGATGCGTAAAAAGTGGCTCAGAAGATTGTTGACTTTCGTACCGCTAATTTTCATGTTCATAGTAGGCGCCTTGCTCAGTAAAGGTGTGATTAAATCTACATTCTTTCCCGCTATCCCATTTGATGATTTTCAAGTGGAAATTGCTTACAAAACAGGTGAATCAGTAGAAAAAACTGAAAAATATCTAAAGTATGTTGAACAAGAAGTTTTTGCACTAAAACAAGAACTGATAGAAGAATTTGGAGACACCTTAATCACTTTCATTTCAACTGAAATTGGGAATACGGAGCAACTTGGAGAAGCAGGAACACATGCTGGAATGGTAAGAGTTTCTCTTGACGTGGAGGACGCTCCAATTTCTAGTTTTGAAATTTCGAGAAGAGTAAGAGAACGAATCGTTGAAGATCCGACATTGGAAAAATTCCAGGTTGGAGGTTTTAATCGATGGGGCAGTCCGGTATCCATTGCTTTGAATGGCGATGATTACCGCGAAATCAAAAAAGCTAAAACATGGCTAAGAAAAGAATTGAGTAAAGATCCAACCTTGAAAAATGTCAAAGACAATGGAGGTCTTGGTAATCGAGAAATCATTATTGAATTAAAACCTAAAGCTTATCAACTAGGTCTTACTTCAGGTGAAATCATGAGACAAATCAGACAAGGATTTTTCGGCAATGAACTCCAGCGCATGATTATAGGAAAAGACGAAGTAAAGGTTTGGGTTCGTTACCCCAAAGAAGACAGGGCCTCAGTGCAACAAATGGAAGATGTAAAAATCCGAACAATGACCGGAGGCGAAATCCCATTAAAAGAATTGGCCGACTACAAAATTGAACGTGGAGAGGTAAAGATAAGACACACCGATGGCGAAAAAGAAATCATGGTTACAGCTGATCAAACAGATCCCTACGCATCTACAAGCGAAATAAATGACAATATCGAAAAAACTATTGTACCAAAACTAAAAGCACTTTTCCCTCAAATAGATGTGGAATTTCGAGGACAAGCAAGAAGTGCCGGGAAGAGCATGAAATCCCTTGGCCTTATGGCAGTTCTGTTACTCATTATGATTGTCATAATCCTGTCTCTTAATTTCAACTCCTTATATCAAGGTTTAATGTTTGCCTGTATCATTCCAATTGGGATGTTCTGTGCTCAGCTCGGTCATGGGATTGAGCATTTGCCTTTTTCAATTTTGAGTTTCTGGGGGGTAATTGCTTTGATGGGAATATTAGTTAATGATGCGGTTGTTTTTCTTGACACTTTTAATAGATACTTAAAAACTGGAATGGAAGTAAGTGAAGCAATATACAAGGCAGGTTTATCAAGATTTAGACCCATTGTGTTGACGTCAATCACCACTATTGCAGGATTATATCCCTTAATTTGGGAGTCTGACTTTCAAGCACAATTTTTAATCCCAATGGCAGTATCTGTGGCTTATGGGGTGTTGTTTGGCACATTGTTTATTCTGTTCTTTTTCCCATTGCTTGTGCTATTTTTCAACGATATGAAAAGAGCAGTAATCTGGGTTTGGACAGGTAAAAAGCCCGATATGCTGTCGGTCGAGTCCGCTATTATTGATATGGAAAGAGAAAAAGAAATGAATTCAGAAACGAAAAATCTCAAATCATGAAAATTCAATTCATTCCTATATTCTTAAGTTTTGCTTGTATGGCTCAAGAATTGCCTCGAAAAGGTTCTTTGGGCATTGAGATGAAACAAGAAGAAAACAAAATTGAAGTATTAAGAGTTATAGATAATACAACGGCATCTGAGATTGGCCTACAAGTCTCAGATATGATTATACAGACAAATGGAAACGATGTTGGAACTGTTCCTGAATTCGTGGAAAGTATTGGTGGCTGGAGGGAAAACGACCCTTTAACTGTTTTGGTAGAGCGAAATAACAAGAGTCTCACTTTAGAAGGGAAAATTAAAGGTAAACCATTAGAAACATCACTGTACGGTGAGGTGATCTATGGATCTGTAAATTATGATGGAGGCCAACTTAGAAGCATCCTAGAGCTACCTCATGGAGTGGAAAACCCTCCAATGGTATATATGCTACCTGGTGTGGGATGTGGATCTTTCGATTATGCTTTTAAGCCAAAATCTCCAATCAAACTATTGGTTGAGGAACTGGTCAAAAACAAAATTGCTGTTTTTAGAGTTGAGAAACCTGGTATGGGTGATAGTCGCGGAACGCAAGAGTGCTTAGAAATGAATTTTGACTATGAGATTCAAGCATTCAGGGCAGGCCTGCAAAAACTCAAAGAACTCAATGGTTTTGATAAAGATAACATCTACCTATATGGTAACTCTTTAGGGGTTGTAAGTGCACCTTTCATTGCTGAAGGTCATGATATTTCAGGTATTATCGCATGGGGTGGTGTTACCAGCTCCTGGTATGAATATGAGCTAAAACGATATCGAGATCAAGATATTAGACTTGGAGGAGAATATGAGGAAATGGAAAGAACCTTCCGCGCTTATCAAAGTTTTCTCTATGACTTCTACGTTCAAAAAATGACTTTAGAAACCCTAAAAGCAAAGGCAGAATATGATACTCTAATTCCCCATTTCTTTAAAGATGAATTATTTCATGGCATTCAACACTACACGTATTTTCAAAATATCAACGACAAAGATGTCATGACCGCTTACAAAAAGGCAAATTGCCCAATATTAGCTTTGGCTGGAGAGTTGGATGTACATACTGTAGACACACATTGGGCAAAACAACTTGCAGATCTGGGCAATTATTATGGCAATGAAAGTAGCTACCGAATTATTTCCAAAACCAACCATCACTATTCTCAATTAAAGTCAATGGAAGAGTATAATAAAATGAGAGCCGAAGGAACCTTGGATTCAAAATATATGGCAGAAAACTTCAACTATTACATCCCAGAAATTGTGGCCAACTGGATTCATGAAAGAAAGACAATTGCAACCCAATAATTTGAAAAGAACTCTTTTACATATCACCCTAATTTTGGTTTGTGCATGCACCTATGGGCAACCACTGTCCCTTAAGGAAGCCATTGAATTGGGGCTTCAGAATAATTTTCAAATCGAGATTTCAAAGGAGAGAGTCAATGCGGCCACTATGAATAATACATGGGGTGGAGCTGGATTATGGCCTACATTGGATTTTTCATTGAACAATTCAAACAACCTTAACAACCAGGACAATCCGGCATCTTTCATCAATGGTCAATTCAGTTCTACATCCCTAAGAGGAGCACTAGACCTAAACTGGACTATTTTTAATGGATTCAAAGTAAAAGTAACCAAGGAAAAACTAGCTGATTTACAAGAGCAATCTGAAGGAAACGCAAGATTGGTTCTAGAGAACACAGTTCAATCAATTATGCTGTCTTACTACAGATTAAGAGCGGAACAAGACAAACTTCGAATACTAAAACAAACTTTAGACTTATCGTCCTCAAAATTCAGTTACTACCAAGATCGATTAGAACTTGGCGTTAATACCACCTTCGAAATGAATCAATTCAAAAGCAATTTGCTTTCCGATTCAGTCAATTATTTACTACAAGAACAGGCCGTATTCAATGCTCAAAAAAATCTCAATATGGTGTTAGCCACTGAAGGAGCCACATTTGATCTATCTGACAGTCTCGAAACAAGACCAGTCGAAACATCACTTCAAGATCTGGAAAAACAGATGATTAACGACAACACAAACTTGAAGAACCAATTTTTGAACAATACCATTTTAAAGAAAGATGTCAAGCTGCAAAGGTCCGCGATGCTTCCAATTGTAAGTTTTGGTGCTGGTGCTAACCGAACTGATAATTGGTTCGAATTTGATGGTGAAAAGAGAAGCGGGAATGCTTTGAATTACTATGCCAATTTTACTTTGAACTATCGGTTATTCAACGGAGGAAATGTTAAAAGAGCTGTGAAAAATGCAGAAATTCAACTTGCAATTGACGAGATCACAACCAAAGAAATGGAGTTTAACCTCAGCCAAGATCTCAAAACATTTTATAACCTTCTTCAAACCCAAAACAAAATTGTAAAGACCAACAGAAGCAATGAACAAATCAGCTCAGAAAATCTTAAAATTGCTGAGCAAAAACTGAATCAAGGAACAATCAACTCATTTGATTTTCGAGATACTCAGACCAATCAATTGCGGACATCGATCACCTCAATTGAATCATCATTTCAATACATTCAAACCTATTTAGAATTGATGAAAATTACAGGAGGCATACTTTCTGAATAGATTACAACAATTCTTAACACGATTGTTTTCTATGGGATATTAACTTTGTTTCAAGTCATTATAATTTGATAAAGAGAAACAAACACATAGAAATCCCACATGGTAATTCATCAATATGGAGGTATATGGGTTTGGGAAAATTTCTGGATTTAGTTGTTTCGAAATCTCTGTATTTCGCAAATGCCTCCGAAATGACCGATCAATACGAGGGACTAATGCCTAAAAGAAATGTTCAGGCTAAAATTGGTCAATTGGTTGATGCTGGCTTAGCTAAAAATGAGGCAGAAGCACAAGCATTGCAACTTGCTCAACAATATCGGAATTGGCGCTCCCAAACCATCATAAACTGTTGGACTTTGAGTCCGCATGAGTCTTATGCTTTATGGAAAATCTATTTAGGCGGCAGTATATCAGGAGTTGCTATAAAATCATCTATACGCCATTTTATAAAATCCGTAGAACAATCAGATGAACCTATTTACTATGGAAAGGTGAATTACGCTGATTTTATTCCTGAAGCAGAACAAAACAGATTCCGAATCATTACCACTAAAACCAAATACTATGATTATGAAAAGGAAGTTAGATTTTTCATGGTCAACGAAGACGAGCCATATCTACAGGGTAAATCCATCAAAATAGATATTGAATCTCTAATCCAGGAAATCTATGTTTCCCCTTTTTCGGGAAAATGGTTTGAAAACAGCTTTTTACAAATCATAAAGAAGCTGACACCCAAATTGGTTGATAGAATCAAAATTTCGGATATTAGAGACCAATGAAATGGATTAAATATGGTCTAAAACTGTTCTTAATTCTTTTTGGAATCTATTTATTTTATATCAATGTTAGGGTCAATACCCGAAATGAATTTAAAGATGGATACAACCTTAATGTCTATTATCAACTCAGGTACCTAAAGAAAGTTCTACACCAGGGAGCTGCGGATGATATGCAAAAACTATTTCCCGAAGGGTTTGTATTCCTGAATGCAGTTTACGCCTTGACCTGGGCAAACTTAGTCTCTCGGGTGGACCAAGAAAACACTATTTTCAAAGAAGCCCTACAAGAAATGGATTGGAGCCTTGATCAAATTCTTTCAGAGAAAGGAACTTCTGTATTTAGCTCAAATCTCAACCCTAGCTACGGAGCCTATTTTAAAGGTTGGTCAGCGTATGTTTTGGGAAAAAGATTAAACCTTGACACCTCAATCTCTAAACAATTGATATTCAAAAAATATTGCCAGGAAATTGATCTTGCTATCAGGAATTCTAGAAGCCCTTTTTTAGAATCATATCATGGACAATGTTGGCCAGCAGATATGTCTTTATGTTTGGCTTCCCTGAATCTTCATGACCAAATTTTTGAAGCAAAATATAATAGAACGATCAATACCTGGATCGATTCGGTGGCATCCAGGTTAGATAGTGTTACAGGCCTCATCCCCCACTCAACATATCCAATTTCAGGAAAACTAAGAGAAGGAGGCCGTGGTTGCTCACAAAGCCTGACATTATTACTATTAAATGAAATTGACCACCCCTTTGTTGACGGCCAATTTGAGCAGTACAAAAAGCTCTTTCTAACCAGTAGATTTGGTCTACCTGGCATTAGAGAATATCCCGAGGGACAGATAGGTTTGGGAGATGTAGATTCGGGCCCAGTGGTTTTGGGAATTGGTGGGGCCGCATCGATTGTAGGTCAAGCGACTATGTGGAAGTTTGGAGAAAGGTCTGTTGCAATAGGACTTCGTCAAGCCATCGAAGCTTTTGGCATGGGAACTTGTCATAAAGATGAAAAGCGATACTTGTTCGGAGCTTTACCAATTGCCGATGCTTTTATTGCCTGGAGCAATTCGTTCATAAACGATGATGAGGAATTGGAAATATATTGGGCGTTTCATCTCTTTTCAGGCATCATTTTTTTACTGGTCTTACTTATTTGTTGGAAATGGTAAATTCTAATCAAATCCCCTGTAAACCAACTGCATTTGATCTTCACTTACAACTATAGGCTCGTAAATCCCATTAAATTTTGTCGTATTGTATATGAATATGTGCTGTTTCCCATCAATGATCATAAACTCCCAAGTCCCACGTCTAAAACCTATTTTTTCAGACTGAAACATCGTGATGAGCTTAAGCTCAAGGCAATTATTCAAATGATGAAGGAAAGTAATTCCAAAACTCTCTTTGGTCATGCATGCCTCATACATACCAGAATCACAATACATAAACAACAAGGTATCCGCCTCTTGAAATGGCAACTCACTGATTAAAATCCAAGTAGATGTGTAGAAAATCGAGTTTTTATCGAATTCCTTTCGAATTTTGATAGCTGGAAGAATATCTTCGCCTTCTTGGCAAAAGACCATGTGACCCCAAAACAACATCCAAATTACGAGGCAGATTCTCAAGACAAACGTTTAGTAAGTCCCCAACGGTTCTATATTTGGATTATTGCCGAATTGATTAAATCAAAGCTCTATTACACGTCTGCGCACTTTGAATCTTCGAAAGCCGGGTTTTCTATGAATTTTGTAACAAACATCTACCGTTCCAAACACATAAGAATCATAGTCATTACCATCTCCACGAGGTTGTCCTGCACATGTCTGACAACCAGAATGTAATTGATGGCCTAAGTTTGGATCAGCGAAGTGGGCGGCTATCGTTCCAACTTCTTCTTCGATAATCTCAGGATCATAATAATTTCCACTAGCATCGTCCAAATAATCCGAAAATGTCTTGCGCCAGCCCACTTCCAAATCTATGCGCCAAAATCTCGCTATTGAATAGCGCAAACCAAAACCCATTGGGATGGCAACGCCCGTACTCTTATATTCATCTGGACCTCCGGGAAGACCTTGACCTCCAGTCCTCAATTTTCTTAAATTATACCACTTCCCATCCAAGTATTCTGCTTTGGGATTATTCCAGTACATCCCAACACCAGCAAAAGTGTATATTCCAACTTCAAACTCTTTAACCTTCATCCCCCTAATTTTGTACTTATTGCCCTGCTTTTCAGTCAGAAAGTGGTACTCTATCACTGGTGAAAGTTCAACAATATCAGACCTAAAGTGCAAATTTCTGTTTTGCCTAAATGGTTCAGTTGTAAATGCATCGTTACCATACAGACGACCATAAAAAAGACCTGTCTTTACTGAAAGTTGCTTGAAAACAAAAAACCGAAACCCTGTTTGGAATACAAATCTCGTTGCTAAGAATTCCAGATCATTGATATAATCAGTTCCCACCTGATCCTTTCCACCTAACTCCCCCAAAAAATTCGAACCGCCAACTCCAAAAATAATCTCCTTACGTATGTCTTTCCAGTATTGATTTTCAAAAACGCCTTGTGCTTTGGCCGTATTTAATAAAGTAGCTAACAATAAAAGGCATGCCATTCTTTTCTCCCCTCCAATCATGTTGTTTTCATTTGTTATTAAAACACAAATGGGTAACAACTACGATTTTGTTAATTTCGGCAGACCTTATAAAACTTAAAGCGGTACAGCTTGTTTTTTGATAGTTATCAAATATTCATTCTCGTCTTGGCAATCATATTGATCTTCAGATTGTCTTGGTTGATTGCACCAAAATATCAAATCAGAAATATTGTGTTATTGACAGCCTCAGTTTTGGTCATTTTGACCTTAATTAAGGAACACACTTTGATTGTTTTGGGAATATCAAGTGTCTTAGTGTTTGCTTTAGGCTATTTGCTCAAAAAGCACTCAAAAAAAGGCATCTTAATCCCTTCACTTTTAATATTAACAATTCTTTTTTCCTTGAGGAACTATCCGCTTTTCTATGAAAATTTTGAGAAAATGAGGCTTTCTTTTTTGGAAGGTCCAATCATGTCTATTCAGAAGTTAGGGCTTTCCTACATCTTGTTTAGATACATTCACTGGCTTGTAGAATGCTATAGAGGAACCATAAAAAAAATGAATCCTTTGGTCTTTTTAAATTACATATTATTCTTTCCAACCATTCTAGCTGGTCCCATTGACACCTACAGAAACTTTCATTATTGGCTAGCATCTAATCGAAAAACTTATCAAAAGAGTTTGTTCTTTGCTGGTATTGCAAGAGTATTCTTAGGTGCTGCAAAAACCTTATTAATTGTACCACCCATTAAAGATTATGCATTAGACTATCAAGTCTTATCAGGAGACCTGGGCATCTATCTTGGCTTAGCTACAAGCCTATTATGTTACTCTGCATACATTTATTTCGATTTCTCGGGATATAGCGACATTGCCATTGGAACCGCAATGATGTTGGGAATTAGAATTCCGGAAAATTTCAATAACCCATATTTCTCAATTGACCTTGCTACGTTTTGGCGAAAATGGCACATCACATTTTCAAACTTCTTGAGAGCCTATATATTCAAACCTACACTCCATGTCATCAACAAAACAATAATTGGTAAAAATAGAATCCTAACTACTATATCAGCTTATCTCTTGACTTTCTTCATTTGTGGTATTTGGCATGGTGACAAAGTGAACTTCATCTATTGGGGACTCTTTCATGGCCTTGGCTTATCCTTAAATAAAATATGGCGCGATCACCTCGTTTCTCATACCATACAGAAATTAAGATGGTACAAGCTAACCAGTGGATTTGTAACTTTCGCGTTTGTGACTCTGGGGTGGATGTTTTTTCACTATTCCCATGAAGAATTAGTTGAAATTTTTAATGCATTGTAATCTGAATGAAGCTAAAAGAATTATATAAAACATCTTTTTTAGCCAAACGGGGAAAGCTCATCGCTATAGCTGTTATAGTCCTTCTAATTCTAGGACAACTCATCCCCGATACAAACTTTCAGGTAGACAAACAGATTTATACTCTTAAAGGTCACTCTACCAAGCACTTTGACAATCCTGAAGCCCCATTATTCTTCAATTCAATTAAAAATAATAATGGCATTTTATGTTTGGGTACATCTGAATCAACATCATTAAATGGGAGAAACTACTACAACTACTGGAACGCTGACTCGAACATAACCGATAAAATGTCCATACTCTCAGGAGCTGGACGAACTTGTGGCGTCTATAATGTGCTATTCCAAAAGTATCAAAATGAAGTACGGCATCTAAAAGTGCTCTATTTTATTAATCCAGTTTATTGGAGGAAGGGACTAAATAAAGTCAAGCCAAAGTATTGGGACCGTTATTGCAGTTATGGTGCTTTTCAAGATGTGCAACACTGGGATGAAACAAAAACGGTTGAATCTTATGTGAATCATTGCAACCCTTTAAAAAAATTATCCTTGATTGTTGAGCATAGAATTCGATCGCTTAGAAGAAAATTTTTCTTTGATTTAAATGCTGATTCTTCGACCTATTCAAGACAATTTAGCTATGTCAAATCTAAAGTTGTTGATACTACATTTCAGCGGGATCATTTTGACACCACCAAGAATATACTGAAAACCTTTAGTAATTATGGATGGCATAAGCCTATCAATGCGTCTTCTGAGTATCGCTTTACAGAGTTAAGAGAGTTTATTGAAGTTTCTAAAAAGATGAATGTAAATCTGTTGTGTGTTGTGGGACCGTATAATCATAAATTCATCAAGGAGTATAGCCCTGGGGATGAAGAAGGATATCAGAAAATTTCATCTCAAATCATTGAACAACTCAAAAAATCCAATGTGCAATATCTTGATTGCTCAGATTTATCTCAGATGAATGGAACTTTTAATGACAATCAACACCATTCAGAATATGGAGCATTTCTAATATTTAAACGAATCAAAAAATGGTATGAAAAGAACAATGCAACTACTAATTGACATCAGCATTATTGTAATTCTGATACTGCTCTTGATGTATTCTTCAACTGAAGACATTTCGTACCTCTACGCTAATTTCTGACCTCTTGTATTTTCAGTAAATCTTCTTCAAAGGCAATTATCTTAATCAGTTGAGATTTACCTTCGGCATCAGTTAACGTAAGTTCAGTAAGATCCTTGTTGATGCTCCACTTTCCCTCTTTAGCCCTATGAGCGTCAATTGGTGATAACCAAAGATACTTGTGTGTTCCATTTTCATTGAATTCAATAAAGTGTCTAAACCTGCTTGCAGGCCATTTTTTATAATCACAAGGGCGATAAACTTTGATGCCATCACCAGTATCTTCTTCATAAGAATGCTTCCAACAACCTTCGACCTTTTTTAAAACATCTTTGTTACATGTCATTTGAATCATCAAAAACCATGAAATAAAAAGCATCAAAATTTTCATGAGCTAAAATTAAGATTTTTATTTTCTGCTTTCAAAGCTATACTCAGCCTCAAAAGTAAGCGCATAATCGAAATATCTAATCTCCTCAATAGGCTCATAATAAGACAGTCTCAATACTAAATGTGCATCAGGATAATCTAAGGCTGTGTTGATCAAGTCAGTTCCATTGAAAGGGTACATGAGGTTTTCATTGTTCGGACTAAATTCTAACTCCCCTATTTTCATATCAATCCCTGTGCCTCGCAAGAACAATTCAATATTATAGCAATAATCCATGAAATAGGACAAATCTTGTGCGTCCCTGGGAAATAGGAATAATGAACCCTCCCTAAAGTTAATGCCCTTTAAGTCATAGTTTGAGCTGTCCCTGGCAATGTTCACAAAATAATGAGCGGATTCCAACAAATTCCCTTGATGGACTGAAATTTCATATTTGTAAGGATCCACATATGGATATCCCACTGGGTACAATAAGTCCTCAGAACAAGATTCAAAATAGATTTCAGTTGTGTCAAAACGCGTGCTGCTCTTTTTACATGAAAAAGTAAGTACAAGCACCGCCAAAAAGAATAAACCGTAATGCTTCATAATTCGTAGTTTACATCAAAGTTTCAATTATCATACCAAAGTTTTTCGATACGAATAATTCTTAATTTTGATTCAAAAGAATCACAATGAGTATTAGACGGCCATTCAATTTCAAAAAATGGATTGATGAACACAGACATCTCTTAAAGCCCCCAGTTGGCAATAAACAAGTATATGAAGATGCTGAATTTATTGTAATGGTAGTTGGTGGTCCAAATGCTCGTAAGGATTATCATTTTAACGAAGGTGAAGAATTCTTCTATCAATTAGAGGGTGATATTGTTGTAAAGATTCAGGAGAATGGAAAAGCCGTAGAAGTACCCATTAAAGAAGGAGAGATATTTTTACTTCCCGCAAAAGTTCCCCATTCACCTATTCGCTCAGCCAATTCAGTGGGGCTGGTTATCGAAAGAAAAAGAGACAAACCCGAGAATGATGGATTACTATGGTTCTGCGATAATTGCAACCATAAATTGTACGAAGAATACTTTTACCTCAATAGCATCGAGAATGACTTCCTTCCAGTATTTAAAAAGTTTTATGGTTCAGAAGAACTTCGAACTTGTGATCAGTGTGGAACGGTAATGGAAGTTGATGAAAGATTCGTGTGATTTTTCTTGAAAAAAACAATACATTCGCATTCACGATAGCCAAGAATATTTTATAAACCGCCTCTTCGGCAACAACTAAAAATAAAGTACATGAGACTATCGCTATTATCCATATTGATTTTCATCCAATTTTTTGGAACTGCACAAATCGTTATTGAGCATTCACAACAGACAGGTAGAGCTTTTTTAATTGATAATAACGAATATGCATATGGTTCTGCAAATCATATTTATAATACATCAACTGGTAACATCACAATAACCACGATCAAATTTATTGATGAAAACTACAGCAATATTTCGTCTTTTGTTCTAAGTCCTGCAGACATTGGAATGGCAGGTGAATTTGAAATTATCAATTTGACTTATGCTAACCGCTATCTTTTTGATTTAGATAGTGACATTGAAATCTTAATACGGGCAAGAGATATGACCGATCAATGGAAAACAGTTTTACTCGATCAAGCCGGAAACCTTGAGTATGACTTTCATGGGCTTGGTGCTTTCAACTTTTTTGAGACCAGTAATAGTGCAAAACTTCAATTTAATGATCATAGCACAACATTTACCGTTGGTGGTGTTTCAAGTACAATCTACAGGGATACTCTTGTCGTCTATGATCTTCCAGGACGAGTCCCTTGCAATACTTGTGGTGGTATCGTTAAGGTCGCGGAACCAACCCAATCAACACAGGCGCAATTAACAGCATTTCCAAATCCTTTTTCTAATAACAATTTACGTTTCAGCTTTGAGTTTCCTGCAAACATAAATTCAGGACAGGTAGAAATACTAGATATGCAAGGAAAGCTTATCCGATCAATTAGTGTATTTGGAAAACAGGGTGAAATTACATTGAATAAACAACAATTTCCCCAAGGCACTTATTTGTACAACCTTAAAGATTCCAATGGAAATATCTTAATTTCAAATAAGATGGTATCGCAATAATTATGAAAAACTCGTAAGATTTCCACCTTAGTCATATACTTAAGGTTATGAAATCATATTTTTTGGCAATTCTCTCTTTTTACACACTCTTCTCATTTTCTCAGGTAGAACCAGTTATTCGGGTTAAAAAGAACCAGACTAATTTTGAATTAGACTCGTTGAAATATACGGGAAACCTGTATGACTTCAATGAGAGCTTAGGACTCAACATTAGGGCTCCTCAAAGGAGTCCATTTGCTCCAGCGGCTTACTCTATAGCTCCTAGATTCAGAAAAGATGATTACAATGCTTCAAAATACCTAAGAGAAAATTTAGAATATCCAGTTGAAATCAAAGACCAAGACATTGAAGGAGCAGTACATGTAAACTTTAACATTAGTCCCGCTGGCAATTTGAGTGATTTTAAAGTTTTCCGTAAATTGCACCCTACCTGTGATGCTATCGCCTTAAAGTTGGTTTCCTCGATGCCAAAATGGGATCGTGGAGAAATCAAAGAAGGAAAGCGCTGTAAAACCAATCACACGGTAAGAGTTGTCTTTAACAAAAACGGATGATTAACACTGCCACATTTTGGTCCATGGAGGAATCTAAAGCATTTGCCGAAAAATGGCTTCCCGCATGGACCGGAAATGATGCAGACGGACTGATCAGTTTTTACGCGGAAGATGCATTTTATCTTGATCCAGCGCGACCTAAAGGAATTCATGGGAAAAACGAAATCTATAAGTATTTTCAAAGACTTCTGAACCATTATCCAAATTGGGTATGGACGCAAAGGGAGGCAATACCCATGCAACATGGTTTCGTTAACTTATGGAATCTTAGAGACTCAAATGTCAATATTGACGGGCTCTGTTTCGTTCAAATGGACAGCAATCATAAGATTCTAAGAAATGAAGTGTACTTTGACAGAACCTTATTAATAAAACAATGAGATATTTACCTTTCTTCGCCATTCTTTTTCTTGCATCTTGTTTTGAGCAAAAAGTAGAAATTCCTGTTCCAACACAATTCCATGAACGCATGGAAAATGAAAAGGAGTATGAAAAAATAAAAGAATCATACGAAAATCTTATCCATAAGGCAGCACCAGGGGTTGATTGGAGGCAAGTCAATCAACAAAACTTCGCTAAGCTGATAGCCTCAAGAGCACCCTCCGGATCGAGAACTTCAATTGAATCTTTTGCAAATGGTCTTTTCCAGGGAGAATGGGTTGAAAGAGGTAGCAGCAATCAAGCGGGAAATGCTAAGGTAGTTGATTATGATCCTGTTTCTGGGACTATCTATGCAATAAGCGATGGGGGAACACTCTGGAAAGGAGATTTAGCAAGCAATTGGCAAGTTCAAAATGATCAAAACCGTTTTGGAACTGAGGTCATTGAAGAATTTAAAGTTAACGGCTCCTCAAGAATTATTGCAGCTAAAGGTGGAGTACCATATTACACCGATGATGAAGGCATTTCATGGGTGCAATGTCAAGGATTTGGCTTTTATACTGAGGAATATGGAAGAGCAATTGATTTGGTTAGATTGAATGATGCTTCAAAAACCTTAGTATTTCTTTACTTAGATTATGATTCTGGCCTTTCACAATATGTCAATAAACTTGCTGTATCAACTGACAACGGAGTAAGCTTTAGTAACATCAAAAGCTTTATTAGTGATGATGATGAATTCGCATCGATGGCTGCTGAATACAATGGCTCTAGTGCATACATTATAGATGGAGATTATGAATTGTATGTATTTAACGGAGGATCTTTATCATCATTAAACAATAATCCTAGCTTTTCTGCATCCAGCGAAGTGGATATTGCCGTATCAGGTGGTAAAATCTACATTCTCGATGATAAAACAAACCTTTACGCTTCAACCAACGGTGGTTCAAGTCTTAATTTTGTGAGTTCTCTTCCAGCTACCGCCTGGTGTTTTGAAGCTTCTATTGGAAATTCAAATACCATTTATTTCGGGGAGGTTGAGCTTTACAGGTCCACAGATGGAGGCATCAATTGGACCAAGGTTGCCGATTGGTGGGAATATTATAATGATGTACCGAATAAGATTCACGCAGACATCATGAGTATAAGGCCATTCTTGGAAACCAATGGTTCCGAATTGACTTTGATTCCAAATCATGGAGGGATTTCCAAGTCTCATGATTACATTGCTACAACACAAAATATTGGGATGCAAGATCTAAATATTGGTCAGTTTTATGATGTCACCACGAGTCCAATTGATCATGACTACATCTTTGGGGGAACTCAAGATCAAGGTTATCAAAGAACCTCAATGGGAAATGTAAACAATGGTGCAGTTGGTTTTGACCAGGTTCTTTCAGGTGATTATGGTCAAATGCAGTTCTCGAATAATGGACAAGCCATTTGGATGTTTTACCCAAATGGATGGTTGACATACTACAATAATGCGATTAACGACCAGTCGTACACTTCTGATTATGATGTTTTGGGCAATGATCTGCCCGCCTATGGTTGGATATTGCCTACCGCGCCCTCTCCCAATCCATCTGATAATTTCATCTATGTCGGTGGAGGCAATATTAATGGAGGTTCAGGTTCTTATTTAATTAAAACAGAATACGTTAATGGACAAATCGTAGATTCTCAATTTAATTTTGACTTTGAAAGCGCATCAGGGAGTCCTATTTCAGCAATTGAGGCTTCTAAAATAGACCCCAATACGATCTATGTCACCACAGAAAATGGGACTTTTTTCGCTACTACTGATGGAGGAAATACTTGGACCAGCACTAACTTCAGTGGGCCTGGGGCTTATTGGATCTACAACATGGATATATTGGTTTCAGAACAAACTTCAGGATTGCTCTATGTTGCTGGAAGTGGTTATAGTAACCCTGGTGTTTATAAATCCACCAATGGCGGTCAAAGCTTTCAAATAGCAGATAATGGATTACCTCCAACTTTTATTCGAGCACTAGCATTTAACGACACTGAAGACTTGATTTTTGCAGCTACAGATGCTGGACCTTACGTTTATGTAGTGGCGCAAGATTTATGGTATGAAATAACAGGTCAAGGAGCTCCAATTCAAGAATTCACCTCTGTAGAATATTTAAGTCCAGAGAAAATTATTCGCTTTGGAACCTATGGTCGTGGAATTTGGGATTTGGCGATTGCAGATCCTTTAAAGGTCCAAAATACGACAGAGACCTCAATCAAAGTCTATCCTACTCCAGCAAGGGACTTATTAACGATTGAATCAAATGAAAATGCTACGGTACGCATATTTGACCTCAATGGATCTTCTATCGAGTTTGCTCAGAATCTGGTTAAGGGTAGAAATCAAATTTCAATTGAACAACTCAAACCGGGAGTGTATTTTTTCGAGGTAATGAACTCTACTGGCTACATGAAACAAGGGCGCTTTTTGAAAATTGACTGATCAAAATCACATTGTCTACAATGAAACATTCTGTTCTACGTCAACATCAAAGCTTTTGGAGACCATAAATGCTCTCGCTTTAACTTTACCTTTGACGCCTACCTTGACGTTTTTAGAGAATGCCATTGAAAGAAGGGACCCTAAAATTCCACCTGAAGGCTTTGCCCCTACTGTAAAACTATAAACTTCAGTGCGATCTTTTTTAATCACTATTTTATCCTTAATGACAGCCTTACCTAGTTTGCTTCCATTGATAAATAAATCGAGATCAGAGTTAACAATACTGATTTTGTAATTGTTCGGATTTTTGACTTTCATAGAAACGATGGCCTCCACTCCTGATGTCGAGAATTCTTTCATTTTGATATCCTCCAAACCGAGCATTTCCACATCTTCATAGGTAATACAGCTCACTAATAACAAACACAGGCTCAAGGGCAACAGCAATACACGCAACTTTCTCATTTTTGATCTTTTAAAATAAACGGTCGAGCAAGCTCAAAAATACATTACTTTCCAACCCGAACCATAAAATTAAAGTTCAAATACTACAAAATGCGTTCCAGAATAAAGCTATGAATTTACTGTAATTTCAGAAGTTGTAATTGTATTACTTTGATTTCCAGCTCTATCTACAACATAAATATCATATTGAAGCTGTTCACTACTTCCACTACCGGTAAGTGCAGTATTCTTAACGACCAAATGTAAATTACCACTTATAATGGCGCTCTCATTTGGCCCAAGTTGTTGAATTCTATATTTATAGGTCACTTCGTTTCTCTTATCTGTAATGAAAACATTTTCTACATCTGCTGTGTTTTCACCCAAATCTCC
>JALEGO010000110.1 GCA_022763165.1 Flavobacteriales bacterium | reverse complement strand
TCTCAATTTGGAGGACTTTTAAATTTTGTCCTTAAAGAAGGTGCAATAGACAAAGTCATAGAAGTAGAAAGTAAGCAAACTTTGGGATCTTTCAATTTTATAAATTCTTATAATGCAATAGGCGGTTCCAAAGGTAAAATACGCTACTATGCTTATTATCAATACAGAACAAGCGACTGTTGGCGCCCCAATTCTGATATCAAGTTACATTCATTTGGAGGTAATATGTCCTACTCTTTTAATGAAAACCACAAATTGAAACTAGACGTTTCTAGAATGCATTATTTAGCACAACAACCTGGAGGACTTACAGATAAAGAATTTGAAGAGAATCCAAGACAATCAAATCGTGAGCGCAATTGGTTTTCTGTGGATTGGAACATCGCGGCTCTGACATACATTGGGAAATTTCAAAACCAGGATCGCATTGATGTGAAACTTTTTGGTTTAAAGGCTAATAGACAATCACTTGGTATTCTGGAGCCCACACATAGAGCGGACCCCGGTTTAGAACGTAATCTAATCTCCGGCTCATATAACAATTTAGGCACAGAGTTAAAATATTTGAAGAGACTCAATACGATTAAAAAAGGGACCTCATTACTTTTAGGAGGAAGGTATTATCAAGGGAGAACCTTCAATCGACAAGGCACAGCAATAGGAGGCGATAACCCTGATTTTGATTTTGTAAGTGGTGAACCAGACCTGATGAATTACGAGTTTCCAAGTCAAAACATAGCCGCTTTTGTTGAAGGCATATATCCAATTTCAGAAAAGCTCAAATTGATTCCCGGAATTCGATGGGAGCATATTTTGACAAAATCTCAAGGTACCTTTAATACGAGCGTTTATCACCCCTTGACAGGAGAACTATTATTGCAAAATGATTCAATGGAAGATCGTTCTCTCGGACGGACAGTGATACTTGCGGGATTGGGTCTTACATATGCCTTTAATGATTATGTCGAATGCTACGGGAACTTCTCTGAAAATTATAGAGCTATCAACTTCAGTGATCTTCGAATTCAAAATCCCAATTTTAGAATCGACCCAGATATAAGTGATGAAAGAGGACATAATATTGACTTTGGTTTCAGAGGACGCTTCAAAGAGATTCTTCTTTGGGATATGAACGTTTTCCTCTTAAACTATACCAATCGAATAGGGGTGATTCTACAGGTGGATAGTTCAACCTGGCAGATTTATCAATTCAGATCAAACATTGCGGATTCTAGAAACTACGGATTCGAGACTTTTGCTCAAATCAATTTGGCTAGAACCTCTGAAAAAATATCAGATGATTTCCAGTGGAATATTTTCGGAAATCTGGCTTTGACCAAAAGCGAGTATTTCAATGTCAATTACAATGGGGTTGAGGGCAATCAAGTCGAATATGTGCCGCTTTACAATCTTAAGTTTGGAACATCAATCGGTTGGAAAGATTGGCTTATAAGTTATCAATATACCTTCGTTTCAGATCAGTTTACCGATGCTACAAATACCGAATTTACGGTCAACGCTGTAAATGGAATTGTTCCTGCTTATTCTGTTATGGATTGTAGTATGGCTTATCTTTTTAAACAGATCTCATTCAAAGCCGGTATCAATAATCTGGCTGATAACATGTACTTTACACAACGTGCAACAGGTTATCCCGGCCCCGGAATTATTCCATCTGCAGGTAGAAGTGCTTACATTACTATTGGTGTAAAATTCTGATTAACAGAATCTTATTATTTCGTATCCCAATTTGTCTCCCTTAATATCTTTGAGTAACACAATAATGCGACTAAATTAACGAGACATTCACATTCCTATTTTATGAAAGCGCATTATATACTCCTATTAATCTTGTTATATTGTCTCATAACATGTTCTCAAGCTCAAACCAGTGATTCTAAATCAAATATTTCAGAGCCTTCATCAAGTATTATAATTGGAAATTCCATTACGGAAAATCATTCCTAATTAGATGTCCAAACAACGATCTGAAAAACCTTAGTCTTGCGCATGAATTTGTTGCGAGAGGTCTTAGTCAATTATTTCGCGAATTCTTTCCGGCTTAGTGTTTGAAAGTTGTTTGGACATCTTTTGGGACTGGTAAATTATATTTGAATTCAGGAGATTTAGTTTATACTTTTATATAAAAACAAAGTGAAAAATCTCTGTCTTTTTCTTATTGTTTCACTTTCAAGCCTAGGTGTAAGGGCAAACAATATTGAGGATAGTCTTTTACAAATACTCGCACAGCCAGATGTAGAGTATATAGATTCACTTGGGACTTATTTTGATTTATCTGATTACTTAGATCAGTACGATCTGGAGAAATCAAATTTTTATGCCAATAAGGGAAAGCAAATAGCCGAAAAAAAAGGGGATCAAAAAGGAATTGCCGGAGCTTATGTGAAAATGGGAGGAAACAATGCTATGATGGGTAAGCCATCAAAGTCATTGGCGCTTTTGGATAGTGCGTATAAATACTTTGGACAAGCAGGTGATTCAGACCTTATGGCCAACGCTCTAATTAACAAAGCACTGATTCTTCAAAATTTTAGTCTTGATTCAAATAGCTTTGATTTATATCGTCAAGCCTTAGATTTGACAATAAGCCTCGACTCTTCGGTCTATTTAGCAGATGCATATTCAGGTCTTTCTCGCCATTACGATTTAATTGGAGATTATTCTAAAGCGGCCGAACAGGCCTTATTGGGATTGGAGCAGGCGAATAGAATGGATGATGATTATAGTCGAGGGGTGGCATACATGGATTTGACCTCAATTTTTTTACACGCAGAAAGCTTTGATGATGCTTTAGAATATGCTCGAAAATTTGAGGCTTATAGTCAAAAGATGAACAATTATTCAGCAAGGTACAATGCCGCGAAGTATATATCAATGATTTATGGCCGGCTCAGCGAACAAAAGGATTCAGCCGAGCATTATGCAAATGAGGCCTACAGATTTGCTGCTAGAGGTCAAAACATTCGATTAATGGCAGAAATCTTAGAGCATCTTGCTTCCTATGCAAGAGAAAAGAGAGATTATGATTTGGCTTTAAAGTATGTCGATAAAGGTATTGAAATGAATCGTCAAATATCCCAGGATTATGGTTTAATGCATGCGTTAAATCAGAAGGCTAAGATTCTCAATGAACGTAGGAATTTCAATATTGCAAGAAAATATGTTGATTCGGCAATGGCATTGTCTGATCGCCTGTCCAGTATGCAATTCAAAGAAGGCATATTGAAAAACGCCATAGATATTTATAAGAATCTTAGAGATTATGAGAGGGCAGTGGCATTACACGAAGATCTTGCCAAGATTAAAAATGAATTGCATGAAGCCGCTGTCGACAAGCAATACAAGAGAATAGAAACGGCTTATAAGGTTAAAGAGAAAGACCATAAAATACTTGCATTATCTCAAGAAAAGGAATTGGAGTCTTTACGTGCTGAAAGAAGAACAAGATTGCTGGTCACTTTCGGAATTATTGGATTGTGTTTATTCTTTGGCTCATTTCTTTGGCAAAGGTTGAGGACGGCCAGAATAAATAGAGAATTGGTAGAAATGGAGCAAAGATTATTAAGAACACAAATGAACCCGCACTTCATTTCAAACTGTATGGCTGTGATTCAAAATATGGTAATGAATAAAAAGCCAATAGAAGCGACAAAACTTCTAGGGAAATTTGGAAATTTGACAAGGCAAATACTGCATTCTTCAAGAGAAGAGTATATTCCATTGGAGCAGGAATTATCCTTATTGAAGGACTATCTCACTTTTCAGCAATTGTCGTATCCCGAAAAATTTGACTTCGAATTTGCAGTGAATGAAAATATTAATCACGAGGAGGTTAAAATTCCACCGATGTTGATACAACCATTTATCGAAAATGCCATAGAACATGGCATTAAGCCTTTAAAAGAGAAAGGTAAGATCAGTGTAAGCTTTACTTTGGATAATAATGATGTTTTGGTTAAAATTATTGATAATGGAGTGGGTTTTGAAACTAAGAAGTCCATTGCTACAGAAACAAAAAGAAAATCATATTCCACTGAAATTACCAAGGAAAGATTGGCATTGATTCAATCAAAACTAAAGAGGAAGATCGAATTTGTCATTAATGATTTGGATGAGTTGAAAGGCACGGAGGTTCAATTGAAATTGCCTTATTCACTATCTTAGCAAAATGCGAGTGGCAATTGTTGAAGACAATCCAAACATTGTAAGTCTTATCAAAACGCTTTTAAAGGAGTATCAAGATCCCGAAATTGTTGGACATTCGGACACAGTTCAGGATGCGATAAATTTGATTGACAGGGAAAAACCGGATGTGGTTTTTTTTGATATTGAGCTCAAAGATGGTCTAAGCTTTGAAATATTCAACAAGATTAAATTCAAGGATTTTAAGTGTGTTTTTATCACTTCTTTTGAAGATTACGCCCTGAAGGCTTTTAGGTTAAGCGCTATAGACTATATTACAAAACCGATTGATCCTGATTTATTTTATGAGGCCTTGAATAAAGTGAAAAAGCAGATTAAGCTGGAGGAACAAGAAGAGAAGTTGGACGCCTTACTATTTAATGTAAATAAAGGCGCATCAAAAGATGCAAGGATAGTCATCAACTCGAGCAATAATATTCATGCCATAACAATAAGTGATATTGTACGCCTTGAATCTGAAGGAGGGTATACTGAATTGATACTGTCCTCTGGTAAAACCATATTTACCTCCAAAAGTCTATCGGAATATGTGGATTTATTGAAGGATCATTCTTTCCTTAGAACGCATCAATCACATCTGGTCAATTTTGATTATTTCGATAACTATAGTAAGAAGAGGGGAGTTGTTGTTCTTTCTAATGATGAGCAGATTCCAGTTTCCTCACGAAACCAGGAGAAAATATTGAAACTCATAAAGGATTTATCCTAGCCTGCGAATATTTACTATTCACCCACGGATTTTAGTTTCATACCTTCTCCACAGAATACTACCGTTTTCAGTCATTAGTTTTGAACCAAAAGAACAATGAAACTAAGACAAATTTTACTACAGTTATTTTTTATACTGATTTCGATTTCCGGATTTTCACAAAAAATAAAAATCAAAAAAGGCATAGCTTATGTGGACAATCAGGCCTATTTAGATCTGACAGATGGGGACTCATATGCATGTACTTATAAGACCATGGATGGAACTGAGGTCTTTGTTGCGCAATATGAAAGCTATGCTAAAAAGAATCCAATTCCGCGAAATCCAAGATCGAATGTTCCTTATCGGGAAACGGTAACCGAGCATTACGCAAAAGTCAAGTTCATTCCTTTTGAACTGGAGTTCGAGACTGAATCTAGCAGAAAATGGCTCGTGAGCAAGTTGTACAATGATAAAGTAGTGGATTTAAATGGAGCAATATCCAAGGAAAATGCAATCAAATTCCAGAAGAAATATGGAAAAGACTATTCCTCCAATAGACCAGTTGAAACCATTATAATCAATTAACAATCATTTAAAGTCCAATTATGAAAAGCTTTAAACTACTCATTATATTCATTCTTGCATCTCATATTTTTTCATGTAAAAAGCAGGAAGGCTGCACCAGTCCATTAGGTGTAAATTATGATCCAGAAGCCGAATTAGATGATGGATCTTGTATTTGGAAGGGTTATTTGGCCGTAAAGTCAGAAAATGCATATTACCTTGAAGAAGCCGAGGTAAAAGTAAGAGCTATAGATGGAAGTTATTCCGATTTCACTACCATCAGCGGGTATAATTCGGCCGAATTTAGAGATTTGGTTCCCAAAACATACCAAATTGAAGTAGAGGCTACTTATTGGGAAAATGTATATGTTAATGGTTCCTTCATTAAGGAATATTACTACACCTCAGAGGATTTCGAATATACAATCCAATCGAATGATTATAAAGTTATAGAGTTTGATTAAGATGCTTGGTCAGGGTTCAAACTAAAGCTCGTCACCGGTTTTTCTGATTTTTTGCTCAGTACTTTTCTTTTTGGCTTTTTTCTTCTGGAGCTTTTGATTTCCAAACTTATACGAAAAACTCGCATAGGCGATCTGCGTCTCCCATTTGAAAGTTCCCTCATGATAATAACCCGGTCCTCTACTGTTAAACCTGAAAATTTTGGTATTGAATACATCGGTTGCTCTAAGAGCAATTGAACCTTTCTTATCTAAGATTTTCTTACTAACTGCGAGCTCCATCATGTGTCTAGGTAAGATGATACCTTGGGAATGAGCACCTGGATCAACATACTTGTAGTTAAATTGAATTTGTAAATCTTCTTGAAGTTTGACAAAAGCACCGAGGTTTGAATTCCAACCAAAGCCTTCCTGACCAACTCCATCACCAACAAGATTGTCTCCATTAAAAACGGTTCTAAATGCATTCAGACTAAAATTTAGACGCAGCCACTTTATAACCTGACCTGAAAATATCACCTCATAACCATAGGAATCTGAAGAGTTTAGATTTTCTTGAGTTAAAGTGGATATGCCTTCACTGTCCACTCGCCTTATACTCCGAATTACGTCCGTAACATGTTTATAATAAATTGAGTTGGTTAGTGTTATTCCCTTAGCCCAACGTTTAAGATGTCCTATCTCATAAGAATCCACAAATTCTGGATTCAAATCTGGATTTCCAAACCTCAAATTCAATGGATCTGAAACATCAGCGTAAGGTTTTAAAGCGTGAAAATTGGGTCTATTAATTCTCTTACTATAACTAAATTTTAGATCTTCTTGATCTGATAGGGCATAAGATATATGGCCACTTGGGAAAAGGCTAAAGTAATTTTTGTTATAGATGGTATCTATTTGCAAAACTTTATTGTCAGTAATGGTTTGTTCCAGTCTTGCGCCCAATTGAAAACCGAAATTCTTATACTTCTTCTTATAGATTCCGTATGCTGTATTTTGACTCTCCCTAAAGCGGAAGTTATTTGTGAGAATTGCATTTTCGAGATACTCTTTAGTCTCGGGATCTCGAACATATTGAATAAAGTCGCTATTAAATTGGTTATTGATACTTTTTAAACCGAACTCCAAGGTTTGATCTTTTGGTAAAGGATGCTCATAATCTAATTGGAAAACTAGACGTTGAAGGCGATGATCATAGTCGTTTATCCAATCCAAAAGTGTACTTGTATCTTGATACAGAAATACCTCTTGTGTACTGTAAAGCCCTGTGTCATATGCATTCATATACACAAGGTCAATGAAAAGATTTCTTTTGATGTCTTCGAACTGCTTTATGTATTGAATACGGTAAGTCTCATTACTTCCTAAATGATCATTGATTGCATTTCTATCATTAAATAAACGGGCCGCATTGTTTTCATCTCTAAAATGGTTTTCAAAATTATCAAGTCTCATTCTTTGACTTCTATTTCCGTTAAAACTTAGCGTCAGCGTATTCCTATCATTAACATACCAATCAAGACCTACTAGTGCACCAGCAACATCACGATAATTATAACCATATTTCCATTGATGTAAGTAAAAAGTGGTGTCGGTCGTAAAAGTCTCTCTATCGACCAATCCCAAGTTCTCAAACCTTCTATGACTTGCATTCATATTGGCAAACACACTAACGCGGTCATTTCGGTAGTTGAAATTGATATTTCCATTGTATTTGTCATTTGTTCCAATCGAAGCTCGAATGCCCCCATAGTTTCCTTTTAAGCTACTCTTTTTTAATACTATATTAATTATACCGGCCATTCCATCAGGGTC